>NZ_LT838813.1:2060000-2360000 GCF_900176595.1 Aquiflexum balticum DSM 16537 | reverse complement strand
ACTACAGCCGAAATCAAATTCCAGGATGGCATACCTTCTATGCCCCCGACACCGGGAAATTATGCTTTGGTGGATATTTTGAGCCAGGTCAGTGTAGATATGGGTTTTGGGGAAGTAAAAGCAGGAGACCCCGGTTCAAGGGGTGCGGGTGATATTTCCTATGTGGCCGATTATCTGGATTGCATCGATGGCTTGGGTGCATCGGGTACAGGTGCCCACTCTCCCGCTGAGACAATCAATATGAAACAGTATCCGGATTTAATTAAAAGGAGTACAGTGTTTGTTTATCGATTATTGAAATAAATAATTCGTTTGAAATTAAAAACTAAACTATACCTTTAGAAAATTTTAATTTCGATCGATGAAAAAACTTCTGTTTCTCTTGGCATTTGTGCCGCTCGTTTCCTTTGGACAATTCTCAAAAGGAACAAAAATGATAGGTGCCGACTTATCATATACTTCTATTAAATATGAAATCAGTTCTGATGTTCCCACCACCAACACCTTTTTTTCGGTTACGGGTCATATGGGGTTTTTCATGTCAGAATCATTTGCCTTGGGTCCCATTGTAAATGTATTTGCCAATAACACCCCTTCTTTTAACCCTGTTACCAATTTATTCGAAGACAGAAAAACCAATGGATTAGCAGGAGGAATTTATGCAAGAAAGTTTTTTACAATTTCTGAACAATTCTTTTTCAGTTTAGAAGGAAGAGGCTTGATTGGAACCATTAATAGAGATGAAAATTCATCATCTGGTGAAGAGAAAAACACAAGATTAAATCTTTCTTTTCGTCCGGTATTTACATTTATGCCCAACCGGAAATGGGGCTTTGACGCAGGCATTGGTCAAATATATTACTCATCAAATTGGACAAATTCTTCAATTAGGGAAAGGTATTTCCAAACCAATCTGGGTCAGGTGAGTCTTGGGGTTAATTATTTCATTGGCAGGTAAGACCCTACATCGTCCCTCGAGGGATTTAAATAATCAAAAGTCCTGCGCTCTATATACAGCAGGACTTTTGTTTTATGGGAATTTTCTGATTTTTTGATGAAGAAAGCCAACATTTTTTATCTTTAAGTCTATGAAAAAACTACTTACCACAATGTCATTGGCAGCAAGTCTATCGACTGGTTTTTTTGCCTGCGAAAATAAACCTATTGAATCAGCATCCCAAATGGAAGAAACACATAAAGTGGTCGTTTATCAGGTTTTCACGCGCCTTTTTGGCAATACCAATACAACCAACAAACCCTGGGGAACAATCGAAGAAAATGGTGTGGGTAAGTTCAATGACTTTACGGATAAAGCCTTGGAAGAAATCAAGGCCATGGGCGTTACCCATATCTGGTTCACCGGGATTCCCCATCATGCGGTTATAAGGGATTACACCGCTTATGGCATCTCCAATGATGACCCGGATGTGGTCAAGGGTAGGGCAGGTTCACCCTATGCTGTCAAAGACTACTATCAGGTCAATCCTGATTTGGCACTTGACCCGGCCAAAAGAATGGAGGAGTTTGAAACTTTGATTGCCCGCACCCACAAGCATGGTATGAAGGTCATCATAGATATCGTACCTAACCATGTTGCACGGAAATATGAAGGGAAAAACAATCCCCAAGGTGTGGAGGATTTTGGGGTGGATGATGATACTACCGTGGAATATAAAAGGGACAACAACTTTTACTATATCCCGGGAAAGGCATTTGAAGTACCGGAACCATTGAATGATTACAGGCCACTTGGTGGAGAAGCACATCCTTTGGCTGATGGAAAGTTTGATGAAAACCCAGCGAAGTGGACCGGAAACGGTAGCAGGGAACCTCAGCCCCATTTTTATGATTGGTATGAAACCGTCAAAATCAACTATGGTATCAAGCCTGATGGTACCAAGGATTTCTCTGAACTACCGTCAGACTTTAGTCAAAAAAGCTATCAGGAGCATTTTGATTTTTGGAAGGATAAGGAGGTACCTGATTCGTGGAAGAAATTCAGAGATATTGCCCTGTTTTGGATTGAAAAGGGAGTGGATGGTTTTCGGTATGATATGGCGGAGATGGTGCCCGTGGAGTTTTGGAGTTACATGAACTCAGCTATCAAGATGAAAAACCCGGAAGCATTCCTTTTAGCTGAAATCTATAATCCAAGGGAATACAGGAACTATATCCATTTGGGCAAAATGGATTACCTGTATGACAAGGTGGAATTGTACGATACTTTGAAAAACATCATGCAGGGGAAAGGTTCAACAGATAATCTAATCAATATCCAAAATGGACTTTCGGATATTGGCAAGCATATGCTACACTTTTTGGAGAATCACGACGAACAGCGGATTGCAAGTCCGGATTTTGTCGGAAAAGCGGAAATCGGCAAACCTGCAGCAGTCCTTTCTGCGACCATAGATGCGGCACCTATGATGATTTATTTTGGGCAGGAAGTTGGAGAACCAGGGGCTGAAGATGCCGGGTTCGGCAAACCTACAAGAACTTCCATTTTTGATTACATCGGTGTTCCGCATCATCAAAGGTGGATGAATAGCGGGAAATTCGATGGGGGACAACTGACAGCTGAGGAAAAAGAACTGAGAGACTTCTATGTCAGGCTATTGAATTTCACCAAGAGAAGTTCCGCACTTGCAGGCGCTTATCAGGAAATACACAGCCATAACCGCCAACAAACCGAATGGTACAATGACAGGGTTTTTTCTTTTGTCCGGTGGAGTGATAACCAAAAACTTTTGATTGTCTGTAATTTTGATACAGAACAGACTTTTGGTTTTGACTTGGAATTGCCCAGTGATTTGATAGAAAAGTGGAATCTGAAATCAGGCGAATTGGTACTTTCTGAGAAACTTTATGGAAAGGTCAACCCTGTTTTAAAAATATCTGATGGCAGGGCAACAGTCCGAGTAGATTTGAAACCTTTGGAGTGTTGGGTTTTGGAGGTGAGGTAAATTGATAATCAGGAGCATTATAAAGTTTGTGGTGTTGTCCTGTTAGGGACAATATATGGGTAAAGTTAGGAATGTGGTTTTTAGAATTTTAAAAAAATCAACCGCTTTCCTTTCAAATAACTGTTCTTTCAAACTACTAGATTTTTTAATGTTCAATTATTAAACCCAATATCCCAAAAAGTATTTTCCCCAAAACAAAAAAAGTCCCCAAAATCGGGGACTCTTCTTTTCTTATGTCTTGCGTCTAACGTCTCCTCAAAATCAAACATAATTATTCAACATCACCGGCATCACCAACATCAGGATATCTTCATTGTCGGATTTATCAGATGGAACTATCAATCCGGCACGGTTTGGAGCGCTGAACTTTAAGGTCACTTCTTTGGAAGAAAGGTTGTTCAACATTTCCACCAAGAACTTGGCATTGAAACCAATCTCAATATCCTCTCCATCATGGTCACAGGACAATCTTTCATTGGCTTCGTTGGAGAAATCAAGATCCTCCGCTGATATCTGTAATTCACTTCCGGTCAATTTCAATCTAACCTGATGGGTGGTTTTGTTGGCGTAGATAGCAATCCTTCTCAATGAACCCAAAAACTCCAACCTGTCGATCGTCATATGATTTGGATTGTCCACTGGAATTACATTTTCGTAATCGGGGAATCTCTCATCTATCAATCTACAGATCATTTTGATACTGTTGAATTTGAAATAGGCATTAGAACTGTTGAATTCAACCGCTACGGGTACATTTTCGGATGGCAGCGTCGATTTCAATAAGTTGAGTGCTTTTCTTGGAATGATGATGCTTGCATCATCTTGTGAAGCAACATCCACCCTTCTGTACCTGATCAATCTGTGTCCGTCTGTGGCAACAAAAGTAGTATTCGTACTGCTAAGGTTGATATAAACACCCGTCATGGCAGGTCTCAATTCATCGTTGCTTGTGGCAAATATGGTATTGCTGATCGCACTGCTCAATATCTCCGTGGACATGTCCACCACTGTAGCATTGCTTACAGTCGGGATTTTTGGGAAATCAGTGGCATTCTCACCGGCCAATTTATACCTACCATTGTCAGAACTTATCTCAATGCTGTAAGTATCAGGATCAATGCTAAATGTAACTGGTTGCTCAGGAAGATTCTTTAATGTTTCAATAAGGATCTTTGCAGGAACAGCGATGTTTCCATCTTCTTTGGCTTCTACATCAATCTCGGTAATCATGGATGTCTGCAAATCGGAAGCAGTGATGGTGAGCTTTCCGCCTTTGATCTCAAAAAGGAAATTTTCCAAAATCGGAACTACAGGATTGGTGGTAACTACACCGTTGATCGTTGAAAGCTGCTTTAAAAGAGCAGAAGAAGAAACAATAAATTTCATATATAGCGTGCTTATTTTTTCAATTGATTTTGAACAGGGTAAATTTATAAATAAAATTATAAATGATGCCTTTGACATGCAAAAAAACCTCTTTTTTAATCCTTCTGTTGCAATTGAGGATTTCAGGGACTGTTTTCAGAAACAGTTTCCTTAATTTTTTAAGAAAAAATCTGATTGCAGTCCCTATTTTTTTGAAAATCTCGATTTTTTCAAACCGATCCACACCAAGCCAAGAAGCAGAAAAAACAGCACAGGCGCCAGCACATTGATCAACTGCCACTTGACCTTTTCATTTTGTACTTTTAATTTGTTCAAAGGCCTGATCTGAAACTGCTTGGTCCTCGTAGCTATAATGCCTTCTGGATCTGTCAGAAAATTAATGCTGTTTTGCAAAAGTTGTCTGTTGGCATAAGTGACTTCTGTAAATGGATCCTGTCCCAAAGGCAATGGCTGACCATCAACAACTGAAAATAAACTTGTAAAGAGTTCTGCCGAACCGGCGACCAAAACTTTACCTTTTCCTGATTCCAGGAATTTTGCTTTATCCGTTCCTTCCGGCAAAAATCTGTTTTTGAACAAAGAAGTAAACTCACCTTCCAATAGGTACAACAAAGGGAGATTTTGTAAAACAAATTGCTCAAGGTCAGGCCCGTTTTCCATATCTTCAAATGCTATCCTCACAGGTGCTGACAGCTTCCTGCTGAAATCCGATCCAAAAATCAATGGGGTCTTTTTTACTCGATCTGCCTTTACAGTATCCAAACTGCTGACAAAACGAAACATCACCTGGTCAATGCCTTTGGTAATGGGGTGATTGGCCATTCTTCCGGCAGAAACATAAAAAGGCCAAGGCAATGAAATCAGTTGCTGTTGGTCACCGAAATTACCGCCCATGACCGGATGGTATCCAGAATTCATGTCCTGAACCAGGTCTTTGTTGACCCTGATCCCATATCTGAAAAGCAATTGATCTAATCCGTTTTCAAAAGGCATAGCTACAGTCCCTTCTCCACCAGCCTGATCCATATCAAAAACCAATGCGTAAATCAGGAATATCAAGTTACCGCCATGCATCAAGTATTGATCAATCAGAAAAATCTCTTTGTCAGTATAAATTTCTTTTGGACCTGCAATCAACAGGACATCAAATGGAAATAAGTCCTCTACATTTTTTGCCTGTTCCATTGGGACCTTATACACCTCAAAGTCCTCTGCCAATGCCTCTACAATCCCAAAACCATCATCTTCTTCCAATTCACCATTACCTATGAGCATTCCAATGGCATATTGCTGCTTTCTGATGAGTTTGCGGATTGCTTGGGCAAGTTCAAATTCCAGGTTTTCAATGGATTGATTTAATATCTGATCGGGTCCCAATTCCTTTTCTCCTTTGAGCAATAAAGTTCCTGTTTCAAATTCTTCATTCCGTACCACAACACCCGGGAAAATCAATTTACTTTTTTGACCTCCTGCTTCGGAAATGTACAAGGTGGTGGGATTGATTCCATAACCCGCCAAATCCACAATATAGTCCTCCCTGATATCAGCAGGAAGACTCAAAGGGTCTTCATAATAAAAGGTGATTTTTTTGGCACTGTAGGCATTAAATGTTTTGACTGTTTCTTCTATGGATCTTTGGAGCCTTCTCATCCCTCCCGGTAGCTCACCGGTCAATAAGATTTCCACTTCCAAAGGTTCTTCAATGGATTCCAACAAGGCAATGGTAGCAGGATGTAGGGAATACCTTTTATCCTCTGTCAGGTCAATCCTGAATGGAAATAAGATGACCAAAACCCAAATGAGAATAACGATGCCAACCGGAATGCCATAACTCTTGAAAAACGATATGTTGGTACCTTTCCTCATTTCCTTCTGATCAAAATTCCGGTAAAGCCTAACATCAGGATAATCACAGTAAGAAAATAAGCCACATTTCGGGCTTCTACCACTCCCCTACTCAGGCTTTGATAATGGTAACTCAAACTCATTTCCTCCAAAAACAAAGCAAATGGGCTCATTACCTGCAAAGCAACCAAAGCTGTCAGGCCAAAATACAATAAAAATGAAATGAAAATCCCCCATATAAATGCGACTATCTGATGGGAGGTCAATGCGCTGCTGAAAATACCAATGGAAGCAAAAACAGCCCCAATAAATAACAGACCTATCCAGGAACCAAAAAAGCCCGCATGGTCAATATTGCCAACAGGGTCGCCCAATTGCACCATAGAATAGTAATAAACCAAAGTCGGGATCAATGCCACAAAGATCAAAGTTACTGAGGCAAAGTACTTGGCCAAGATAATCTTTTGGATTCCCAAAGGTGAGGTCATCAACAATTCCCAAGTACCGGTTTTCTTTTCCTCCGCTATCATCTTCATGGTGATGGCAGGGATCAGAAAAGTGAAGACAAATGGCGTGTACACAAAAAGCGGTTCCAAATCTGCAAAACCATATTCCAAGACTGCAGTATCCGGAAACACCCAAACTATCAGACCAAGAGAAACAAGAAATACGCCCAAGATCAGGTATCCGCTGACATTGCTGAAGAAAGCATTTACTTCTTTCCAATAGAGTGCGCGCATCAATTTTGGGTGATTTGATGAAAAATTGATTCCAGATTTTTTTCCTGCTGTTGGATACTGACCAAAGTCAGAGACCTTTGTTGAATGATTTGAAGCAGTTCTTTTCTGGCAGAGACGGCATCTTTTACAGTTAAACTGATCGCATTCTTTTTGTTTTGTATAAAAGAAATCTCTCCCAAATGTGCAAACCATTCCAAGTCCAAAAGCTCTTCCGTCTCTACCAACAGGATTTTCTTGCCCCCATCTGACTTGAGGTTTTGCAATAAATCTGAGGCAACTATTTTCCCCCGATTGATAATAACTACCTTATCACAGATCGCCTCCACCTCTTGCATGATATGGGTACTCAATATCAACGTTTTGTTGACAGAGATATTTTTTATCAGTTTTCTGATTTCTACCAATTGGTTAGGATCCAGTCCTGTGGTAGGTTCGTCCAAAATGATCACTTCAGGGTCATGGATCAACGCTTTGGCCAATCCCACTCTTTGCCGGTATCCTTTTGAGAGTTGTTGGATCTTTTTATTGGCTTCAAGTTCAAGGCCACAAAGGGAAATTAGTTCTTCTATTCTGGATTTCAATACATTACCCTTCATTCCATAAAGTCCTCCGATAAAACCCAAAAACTCCCTGATATACATATCCAGATAAAGCGGATTATGTTCGGGTAGGTATCCGATCATTTTGCTGACCGCTTTTGGATTCTCCTGAACGGAAATCCCGTTGACAAGCACATCGCCGGAATCAGGTAAAATAAATCCTGTGGCAATCTTCATCGTAGTGGATTTCCCTGCTCCATTTGGTCCCAAAAAACCAAGGACTTCCCCCTTCCCAGCCACAAAAGAAACCATATCCAGCGCTTTCTGCTGACCGTAGGTTTTTGTAAGTGAATTGATTTGAAGGGACATTTCGAAAGTAGGAATTTGGGTGGCAAAATTAAGGAATGGTTTGGCTAAAAAAAGCATAAAAATCAAAAAAGGCTTCTAAGAAGCCCCAAGGAAAGATGAAACAGCCATCGACTGTTAAATCTTTTGCAATATTAAACCTTACTGGCAGCTAATATAGAAGGGATTGTGGGATTTTCAAAATCTTGAAGTTGGGAAGTTTGTCCAGTGAAACAGTGGGCAGTTTTCAGTATGCAGTCTCAGTGGTCAGTAGGCAGTAATCTTAGTTGGAAGATAGGTGTCATTGGTTTAAGATTACACAATTCTTAAGCCACAGAAAACTGGCTTTTTTGATTGATAAAGGAAGTGGAATGACATTAAGACGGACTTCAGACCTCGCTGAAAACATTCAATACCCTACCCCCCTCAATCAAAATTAATATTTATAAAGCTGGCAATGCCAAACCTCATACCTGCCCGCTGAAAAGTGCCTCCCTCGAAGCCTGCACCCATTTCGACCCTAAATATCCTGAACAGGTTATCCAAAGAATATCCCACTTCCCAATAGTGCGGTGAATTTTCTGTTTTGAGGTAGTTGAAGAAAATATTCTCCCTGACCCCGGAAAACCGAAGCATAGGCAACTGGGTCAACAAAAATTTTCTGAACTGATAATGGACAATGGCACTGACATATTGGGTCTGGGTGCTGTATTGGTAATAATCCAAAAACCGATAATTTGAAGCCACACCCAAATTGGCAAATATGGTCCTGTTACCGCCAAAATGTTTGAAGTCCATAAAATATACCCGGTCATTGTTCAGGAACGCACCCGCTGTAAGGTTGAAGTCCAATTTGCCGCTGACACCAAAATTGAAAAAATGCTCGACGCTTGCCTCTACCAAATCAAATTTAGAAGCCATCGCATTGTTGAACATACCCGGAAAGGCTTTTGAATAGCGGAAATTGACCAAGGGTGCGGATTCATAAATCGGATTTTTTCGACCATTTCTGATACTATACTTCAATCCAGGCCTCCATTCTACGTTGTTGGTCCATATCAGCGCATGGTGATTTTCAAAAGCCATGGGATCTGCTTCAATGTTTTCGGGTCTGTTTGGGGTAAACTCTCTTTCGGGTCTGTTCCAAAGGCTGACATCAGAGTTATTTTCCAATTCTTGGCGATAAGCATAATTCACATTTGTTCTATAGGTAAATGCATCATTTATTCTATGGCTATAAAAAGCTTTTAAAAACTGCTGTTCATAGAGCTTCATGAAATTCTGTCTGAATAAAAGAGAATATAGCATATTGACCTGTTCCTGAATCGGATTGTCCCCGTTGAACTGGAAAATATATTTTCCTCCGGAAAGCCCTAGGGTGTAACCGGGTCGGCCTTTGTTCACAGATCTCCTGATATCCAGAGTCCCATAGGGTTGTTGACTGGAAAAGCCATACCGGAATTCGGGACGGATTGTCCAGACTCGCCTATGCATGGTGACCGAATCAGCCATTTTGGTACTTTTCTCGATTCTGTAAAATCCGGATACGCCGAATTTAAAACCTTCCACAGTATTATAGGACAGCTTGGTCAGATTGGGATCAAAACCTGCTGACCTTCCTTTTCCAAAGGAATAGGAACCACCTGTTACAATCTCCAAAGGTTTAAAACCTCTTCTCGCCTTCTTGGCAACGCTATCTACTTCACTTACCTTTGCTGCTTCAATGACTGCCAGGCTATCATCTCTTTCATAGCCTTTGATTTCTGCCTCTGTCAATTTTACTGGTCTGATACTATCCCAATAGCTTAAGTCCCTTTTCTTGGCCATTGAATCTACTGTATACATCCTTTCAGAGATGATTTCTACCTGTTCCCTTTCCTTTTTAGCTTCCTTTTCATATTCATTGACCAATTTCCTGAAATCCTTTCTGGTCATTTTATCCGCCTGACTCATTTGTTCCAGACTGGAAAGGTTTTTATTGAAGGTTGTCACATCTTCGGGGACTTCATCTATTTTCTCATCGATGATTTTGGTTTCGACAATCAGGTCAGGATTGAGGGTGATCTGATAATCCCGGGTGGATGCCAGGTATCTAAACTCTCCTGCAAACCCAAAAAACTTGCCGCCGAAAGTGTAGGTGTGGGTAGAGGGCATCCAGACATTCTCTGCGACAGGCTGGTACAATTGTTTTACTCCAATCTGAAAGCCCAGAAGTGATGTTTTTAGATCTAAGCTATGAATGGCCCATAGATCTTCAATGATATAAATATACCCTTCGAAAACCCTTTCACCCTTCGATCTTGGTGTAACTTTGATCCGGTTGATCATCACATCATTTTCCACATAAGAACCTTCATACTTAAACCTATAATAGGCAAATGCAGAGGGAGACAATGGTGAAACTGCTTCATTGATTTTGTCATTGTAAAAACTCGTGGCTATATATGGCGCAGGTGAAGTCTGATTATTGTCGCCATTGGTCCGGATACTGATGACTTTTTCTTCCACAGAGTTGGGCTGTTTGAATGAAATTTGGGAAACAGACTCAGAGGTGTAAGCTTCATTAAGTTTCACTCCTTCTTTTTCCAGTTCTTTTTTCATAAAAAATGGTGCGTCAGTCAACTCCCCTGTACCTTTAAGGTACACCATCATGGTATATTCCTGGACCTGAAGCCTGTGGTATTTTGCTTTTGAAATGGCTTTTCTCATGATGGTCAGAGCAGGATCTTCCTGCCCGGTCTTTACTTCTACTTCCTGCAAAGCATAAACCTGTTCCTTCATTTCAAAATCCAGATCAATCCAATTATCCACCACTTCAACAGTCTTGAGCACTGATGCATATCCTAGGTATTGCGCGACGACATCATAAAAGCCCGGCTTGAGACGGAATTCATACTCCCCGTTTTGGTTGGTAGGCACCCCGTCACCCAAATTCCTGACATAGATGGAAGCAAATGGTAAGGGTTCCCCATCAGACGTGGTTACTTTCCCTTTTATCCCCTGCCCAAAAATCTCGAGAGAAAGAAATACCAAAATAAATACTAAGAAAAACTGAAGCTGCTTATGGTTCCTGAACATGGTAGGCAAATCATTTTGAAAACGAAAAATACTGCTTTATGCTTTAACGAAGTTGATAGAATCTGGTTTTTGACAATTTTTAACCTTCAGCGCAGAAAACACAGGATGGAACTGTCAAAAAAGGATAAGGACAGGGATATTTTTTCATTGAACAATCTTAAACCTTAACCTGAAATATCTTTCCAGAATAACTAACCTTGCTTACAAAAAAGCATAAACATCAAATCGTTTTGATAGATATACTTATCATGTAAATTGTAGGGGAATTGTTATTACGGAAATTATAGTTAAATTTTGTAAATGAGTTTTCCCTATTCCAAGCAAATAAAATTAAAACGCCCTGTTTCAGGAGTGATTTTCTGTTTGCTTTTTTTTATCCCCCTTTTTGAAATTCAGGCCCAAAGCGAATTTACAGAATTGATTTTCAAAGCAGCACCTGAAAACAAAAAAGCCAAGTACATCCTCACCGGAGAAATAAGGGATGAAAACAACTTAGAATTATTACCTGGCGTTGCCATTCATGTCAATGGATTATTCACCGGGATCAATTCAGACAAAAACGGTCAGTATTTTATTTTATTGGATTCAGGCCGACATCGTATTGTTTTCAGACAATTTGGAAAAAAAGCAACCTTTTATCAGGTAGATTTATATGGAGACGGGGTTTTGAATTCGCAGCTAGGTGGCCTTCAATTTGAATTGGAAATGTTTACTCTGCGGTCTGAAGAAAAGGAAAGAGTCATTAAAAGCCCGATCACAGGGGTTACCAAAATGAACATTGATGAAATCAAAATGGTACCCGCCCTTATGGGAGAACCGGATGTATTCAATGTGCTCCAATCCATGCCCGGTGTGACGTCTGTAGGTGAAGGATCTTCAGGATTGAATATCAGGGGCGGTCAGGCAGATCAGAACCTTATATTGATGAATGAAACCATCGTATTGAGCAACAGTCATGCATTGGGTTTTTTGTCTTCATTCAATGGTGATGCGCTACAGAGTTTCAGTTTGTACAAAGGGGCTGTTCCAAGTTATTTTGGAGGAAGGAGTTCCTCAGCTTTGAACATTGAGATGAGAAAAGGGAACAAAGAGAAATGGTTATACTCAGGATCTTTGGGCACTGCCGTCAGCAAATTGATGGTAGAAGGACCAATAAAGCCTGGAAAAACAGGATTGATAGCTGCTGTACGGAATTCAAATGCCAATTGGATCTTGAACAGGGTAGATGAAATCGATGTGCAAAATAGTCAAATCCGGTTTCACGATATCTACTTTGGTTTGGACCATAAGTTTTCTGATAAAAACAGTCTTGAGTTTAATCTTTTGAATACAGGCGATTACTTCAGGTTTTCTGATCAATATGGATTTGAATGGAATAATTTAGTAACCTCCCTAACCAGCAGAAACCTTTTGAATGACAATTTATCATTGGTTGGAATGGCTGCTTACGGCACATTTAACAATGGTTTTTTTGAACCTTCAGGGACAGACCCTTCAAGAATAGAAAACGGACTAGATTATTTTCAGGGCAAAATCTCGGGACTTTGGACTTTGAAAAAAATAGATTTGACATTTGGTGCAGAAGCTGTGCACTACCAAATGAAACCCGAAAGATTGAGCCCAAATAATTCGGAATCAGGAATCATTCCAGAGGAGGTTCCTAAACAAAGGGGGTTGGAATTTGCGCCCTTTATCTCAGCCGATTGGAACCCGTCTGAACAGATTTCAATATCAGCCGGACTCAGATTTTCCAATTATTATCAATTTGGCCCCGATTCAGTTTTTAGATATGAAGAAGGGCTTCCCATTTCAAGACTTACCATCAAGGATGTGGATTTTGTAGACAGTGGTAAAATTGTAAGCTACAATGGATTTGAACCGCGTGTTTCATTCAGATGGACTTTTGATGAAGTCCATACCATTAAGGGGGGATATTCAGTAATGAACCAATACCTGCAGACGATTTCAAATGCTACCGGTCCTTCTCCCATCGATCTATGGCAACTGAGTACCACCTACATCCTTCCTCAGCGATCCCATAACTTTTCTCTAGGCTATTTCAGAAATTTCAAAGAAAAAGAATGGTCCACTTCCATAGATGGATTTTACAGGAATACTGCCAACCAATTGGAATACAGGGATTTTGCTGATTTATTCCTAAATCAACATTTGGAAACAGAATTGATTCAAGGTGAAGGGATAGCATATGGAGCCGAATTTATGGTTCAGAAAAATACGGGTGGCATTACAGGTTGGCTAGCGTATACTTATAGCAGGTCATTAATCAGGACGACCTCAGAATTCAGTGAAATCCAGATAAACCGTGGAGATTGGTTCCCTACAAATTTTGACAAACCGCACATTATTTCATTGGTTACCAATTTCCATATAGGAAAATCCAGAACTTTCAACACAAATGTAAATTTCAGTACTGGTAGACCGGTTACAGGCCTCAATTCGAATTATGCTTTAGGAGGCATATTTGTACCTAATTTTGGAGAGCGTAATCAGTTCCGCATTCCGAACTACTTCCGAATTGATATTTCCTATCTGACGAATGGCTTTGTCAGAAAATGGAACGACAAAATAAATTTCAGTATTTATAATTTGACCGGTCGAAGGAATGCTTATTCCGTATTCTTTCAAAGAGAAGGAACAAACCAAAGGTTAGTCCCTTTTCAAATTTCAATTTTGGGATCCGTATTTCCATCCATTACCTACACCGTAACCTTTTCCAAATGAGAAATTCTATTAAAGTAATGTTAGGTTATTGTCTTCCATTTTTGCTGTTATTGAATTTGGTCACTTCCTGTATAGATAGGCTTGATTTTTTAGGAGAGACTGAAGAAGGACAGTTAGTCATTTATGGCCTATTTACAGATCTTGATGAAATACATGTAGTAAATGTAAGCAGGACAGAATCTTTTGGGTTCCAACCTAGGGGTGTAATCAATGCCCAAGTAGCAATTTTGACTGAAGATGGTGAAAGGCATGTTTACTTAAATGCGGGAAACGGGAATTATGAATTACAAAATATCAAAGCAATTGAGAATATTAGTTATGCTTTGGAAGTTTTAGTTGACAACAAAATTTATAGATCTTCCTTCGAAAAAGTCCCTTCTGTAATTGCTGAAGACAGCCTAAGTTTTACATTTACTTATGAACCATTTAAAAATGAAGTTTCGGAACAGTTATTTACCCTGTCCACTACCTCAAATCTTTCTTCTGTAGAGGACCCTGTTTTCCTAAGGTGGATGGCCGAGGAAACACATTTGTGGCAAAGAACTATTATCCCTTGTGCCGGATGGTGTCCGCCACCACCTCCCAATTGCTTTATTTATGATTTTATGGAACCCAATAATTTGAAACTTTTTGATGGGTCCCAGTCAAGCACACGCCAAGCAATCCAAGTAATGTGGCGGAGATCGGTTGATAATTCATTCTTTTTTCCATTTTTTTTCAGCGTCAGACAATTGAGCATCAATAGGAAGGCTTATCAATATTGGGAAAAAATCAAAATTATGATCAACAACCAAGGATCTCTTTTTGATATACCACCTGCCACTATATTTGGAAATATCAGCAATGTAGAAGCCCAAGATGAACTAGTCCTTGGATATTTTGAAGTAGCTAAATCAAAAATAACCAGAATTTATACTACTAGGGCTGATGTACCTTTTAATATGGCTGAACCCTGTTTGTACAATCCTCAAAAACCTTTGGATTCCTATCCCCGAGGTTGTATGAATTGTGCAGAAAGAGCCGGGAACAGGAAATGGAATGAACTTAACCCTGAGTGGTGGGTTTTTGATTGAGATCTAACTAGTTCTTCAAAATGGACTAACGATGCACCTGAATGGTGGAATAGGGATTGAACTGACAATACATCACTAAACCCGACAATTTAGTGGGGATTTCATCTACCTCCTGTCATAAAATCTGTCAGACTGACACAGAAAATGATCGATATCACGTTGGCACAACCCTTGTCAATATGGAGATTGTAATTCAAAATTTGTAACCAATAAACGAAAATATATAATCATGGGAAAAATCATAGGTATAGACTTAGGTACTACCAACTCATGCGTTGCCGTAATGGAAGGCAGTGAACCAGTAGTCATCCAAAACAGCGAAGGAAGAAGAACCACTCCTTCCATTGTAGCGTTTTTGGACAATGGTAACGGTGAAAGGAAAGTAGGTGACCCTGCGAAGCGTCAGGCTATCACCAATCCTGCAAATACTGTTTCTTCAGTCAAAAGATTCATGGGTAAAAAATTCTCTGAAGTTTCTTCAGAAAAAAAACATGCCTCTTACAAAGTCGAACAAGGTCCCAACGATACAGTGACCATCAAAATCGGTGACAGGGCCTATACCCCACAGGAGCTTTCCGCTATGATTCTTCAGAAAATGAAGAGCACAGCCGAAGATTTCTTGGGTCAAACGGTAACCGAAGCTGTGATCACAGTACCTGCCTACTTCAATGATGCTGAGCGTCAGGCCACCAAAGAGGCCGGACAGATTGCAGGTTTGGAAGTGAAAAGAATCATCAACGAGCCTACTGCAGCTGCCTTGGCTTATGGTATGGACAAGAAAAATAAAGACATGAAAATCGCAGTGTATGACCTCGGTGGTGGTACATTTGACGTTTCTGTGCTTGAATTGGGCGATGGAGTATTTGAGGTAAAATCCACCAATGGTGATGTTCACTTAGGCGGTGATGACTTTGATCAGAAAATAATCAATTGGCTTGCAGATGAATTTAAATCCGAAGAACAAATCGATCTAAGGCAAGACCCAATGGCTCTTCAGCGATTGAAAGAAGCCGCTGAAAAAGCTAAAATTGAATTGTCAAGTTCCAGTTCTACTGAGATCAACCTTCCTTATATCACAGCAACACAAACAGGTCCGAAACACCTTGTGAGAACCTTGAGCAGAGCTAAGTTTGAACAATTGTCAGAAGATTTGATAAAAAGATCCATGGATCCCTGTATAAAGGCACTAAAGGACGCCGGATTGTCTCCATCAGACATCGATGAGGTAATCTTGGTGGGTGGATCTACAAGAATTCCAAAAATCCAGGAAGAAGTTGAAAAATTCTTCGGTAAGAAGCCTTCAAAAGGTGTTAACCCTGACGAGGTTGTGGCCATTGGTGCAGCTATCCAAGGTGGCGTTTTGACCGGAGAAGTGAAAGATGTGTTGTTACTTGATGTAACGCCTCTATCTCTAGGTATCGAAACAATGGGCGGTGTTTTCACCAAATTGATCGAGTCTAATACAACTATTCCAAGTAAGAAATCAGAAGTTTTCTCTACTGCTGCGGACAATCAGCCTGCGGTTGATATCCATGTATTACAGGGAGAAAGACCTTTGGCCAAGGACAACAGGTCAATCGGAAGATTCCAACTGAGCGATATTCCACCTGCACAGAGAGGAGTTCCACAGATAGAGGTGACTTTCGATATTGATGCGAATGGTATCCTAAATGTATCTGCAAAGGATAAGGGAACCGGTAAAGAGCAGAAAATCAAGATTGAAGCTTCTTCAGGTTTGTCTCAGGACGATATCGAAAGAATGAAAAAAGAAGCTGAGGCTAATGCCGTTTCTGATAAAGCCGAGAAAGAGAAGATCGAAAAGTTGAACCAAGCAGACAGTCTTGTTTTCCAAACTGAAAAGCAACTTAAAGAATATGGTGACAAACTTTCCGATTCCAATAAAGCAAATATTTCATCTGCTTTGGAAACTCTGAAAAAAGCACATCAGTCTCAGGATCTGCCTGGAATTGAGGCGGCTATGGAAACTTTGAATAAAGCTTGGGAAGGTGCTTCTCAGGAAATGTACAACTCTACCCAAGGAGCACAGCCAGGACCTGATGCAGGAGCAAGTGCAGATGCAGGATCATCAGCTGAAGCAGGTGATGGTGTCTCCGATGTAGATTACGAAGAAGTGTCCGAGGACAAAAAATAAATAAATTAAATTTCTAAAAAGACGGCATCTGTATCTGATATGGATGCCTCTTTTTTTTGAGATGCGAGAGGCGAGAAACGAGAGAATAGATAATAGTGTCATGCTTCAACTAATTTGACATTTTATTTACCTTGGAGACTCAGCAGCGCATCAAACTTCACTCAAGCCTAAGTCTCGGTTCTCGCATCTAACAGTCTAAAAAAATGAAACTCACTCCTGACAATAAACTGAAGAAACTCATTATAGTAGGTGACCGTGTTTTGATTAAACTCAGAAAGGCGGATGAAAAAACAGCTACTGGCTTATATCTCCCTCCTGGAGTTCAGGAGAAAGAAAAAGTACAGCAAGGCTACATCATCAAAACAGGTCCGGGATATCCCATACCTTCTCCTATGGAAGACAACGAACCATGGAAAGATAGAGATGAGAACATCAAGTATATTCCTCTCCAAGCCAAAGAAGGGGATCTTGCCATTTTTCTGTTAAATGGATCTTATGAAGTGATTTATGAAGGAGAAAAATATTTTATTGTTCCGCAGCATTCAATTTTGATGTTGGAAAGAGAGGAAGAATTGTAATCAGAGGCTGAATCATAAACCACTTGAATCTGATCAGGCTTAATGGCAATAGATCCAGATACCGATCAAAAAAAAGAGGCTGTCCCATAAGTCAGGACAGCCTCTTTTTTTTTTTTAAATACCTATAAAGTGACCTTTGTCTCCTTACCTGCAATTATTTGGAAAGATTTATATCGGAGAAAATTATCCTCTCCATAGGCATAGGATATTACATAGGTATCCGGCAACAGATCATCTATGACAAGTTCATTCCCGGTATTTCCCGATCGCACGCCTGAACCAAGTGGAAAATGAAAACGGTTTTCCATAAAAAACACATCTGCCGTACCTATCACAAAGGGTTTATTGTTTGACATTGGGTCTGTGTTTAGTTTCACTGAGCCTGAAACAGGCATATCGTCAAAATCTGTGCATGAAATAAATAAAAACAAGGTCAAGATTAAGAATACTGAATTTTTCATTTTAGAATAAAGAAGGTTAATAACTAAACGTCACGTAATGTAAAGAAAGTTGTTTCTACAAACTAAAAAATTCCTCAAATACAGGCGTTTTTATATTACCGGTAAATTATGAAACACATTACTTCGTTGTAGAGTTACATGCTATTATTAGGAGTGAAAAATTTAACTTCTCATCTCTTGTGTCCCTTGCAATAATAATCCCAGAATGAGCTCATGTCATCAAAGGATAATTAAACTAATGAGATAAATCCCTATTGATAATCATGATCCCTGGAATCCTATTTGAAACAAATGATATCTATTTTAAGGCCTTAAAAAAATAAGGGATGCTGAATATGCATCCCTTATTTAGCTTATTTCGTTATAATCAATTTTTTGCCCACGGTTTTCTATTTTTCACCTCAGGGCCAGTTTTGCTTTCTTTAGAAGTAGTTGTTTTGTTTATAGCCTTCAATGCTGAATCTTCCTCCCAAATATTCGAATTTTTGAAATTAGGGCCCTTTTTTTCGTTTGGATTTACATTTACATTTACAACACTTGTTTTTTGCTTGTGCTTCCAAGGTTTATAATTTTTTGCCTCAGGACCCTGAAAGTCTTTGAATTCCTGTGCTTGGCCTACATTGGCCGAAAATAAGAATGTTAGTAAAATTATTGCTATTTTATTCATCTATAATTTAGTTTAGCGTGATTGAAATTCAAAATTATAAACGAGAAATCTAAAATATGTTTGTCTAAAAACAGATTTTTATTTGTTTTTTTTAATACATCATAAAATTATATGTTGATTTTTTAAATTCACTTTCCAAAAAAGGGGCACTCTATAGCCTATGTTTTTTATAAAAAATGAAATTTTCTCTATTTCATGTTCAAAAAATAATCGGGAAATCAGCAAAAAGTAAAAAAAATCCAAAACCTACTTCAAATATAAATGAAGTAAGTTTTGGTGAAATTTTAAAAAAATAACCTATTTAGAAAGAGAAAACCGCCGCCAAAAGGAAGGAGGAAAGATTCTTAGATGGGTCCAGAGAGTTGTTTAGGAAAGTGGCCTCAGAAGTTGTATCCACTCTCAGTTCTGGTATCAAAGTTAAATACCTTGATACTTTTACATTTCCTGTTAAAGTTAAGGCAAACACATTCCCATCTCCTGCATCATCCAAACCTACAGCACCATCAATTCCTGTATTGAAAACTGAGAAATATTCTCCCCGAGCACCTATTTTCAATTTTTCGGATAATTGAGATTGAAGATAAATTGCCGCTCCATAGAATCCTGAGGCATCGCCACTGACATCTTCAACATCATTTGTAGGAGTGACAATTTCTCCTGTTGAAATAGTATTATAAGTGGTATTAAACCCAAGGTAGAATTTATCAGTCAAGTCAAACCCTGTAGTAAGATCAACCTGAAAAGTCTTTCCTGCCGATACCTCACCGATGTTCAAGGGGAAATCCAAATCAAAGGTCCCATCTTGGTCACCATATAGAAAATTTAAATAAGTACTTCCTTTACCACTTGTATATCCCAATTGTGCACCTATGGAGTAACTTTCCAATTCATTGAATTCAGTCATGTCTGTTGGATTCATCAAGGCTGTCATCAATGAGAATTTTTCGGATAGTGTAAAATCTGCCTTTATTCCAGTGTGGGAAAACGGACCATATGAAAACATATAAGAAGTAGAATAATTGAAATTGCCCGTAGGTGAAATCACTTCATAACCCAGATAAGTGTTGAAATTTCCAAATGTTAAGGTTACGGCATCTGATGCTGTCCAATATACATAAAGCTGATTGATTATTTGGGAACTACCACCAAATCCGCCCGTATTCATCGGAGATCTAAAAACGGCGTCCTCACCTCTTGGTCCAAAGACCAAATCAGCAACAACGCCAACATTTTTCCCTTGATAAGTTGATTTCAGATTGAACATGCCCAGCGAAAATCCAGGCAGATTTCCAAAAGATGTAACAGGTGATTGGGCAAACTCTCCTTTTGAAGGCCCATTAAAATTTTTTCGGAAATAAACATCTGCAGAACCTGAAAAAGTGAAGGCACCATTCTCTTCCTCTTCATCAATATCTTGAGCAATTACGGGTACAGAAATTAGTAATAATAGTAAAATTATTAGCGCATAAGAATTTTTCATTTTAGTTTTGATTTTCGGTTAAACATAGTTTTGCTGAAGAGAACCCTGACCCAATCAGAAAGAGAGTCGCGTTTTTTTCTTTGGGCAGGGTTCTTGCTTTATATTATTTTGTATTTTTATTTATTGACTTATTCGTCAAATACTATGGTATAGCCTCTGATACCGTGTTCATGGGAATCCAAACCACTTCGTTCATGCTCCTCCGAAACCCTGATTCCAACTGTAATTTTGAGGGTATAGAATATTGCAAAGGCCGCAAAAAATGCTGTGGCACCACATATAGCCACACCTATCAATTGGGTAATAAAGGAATGTTCAGGATTGGTGGAAAAAATACCAACAGCTAAAGTACCCCATATTCCGCAAGTCAGATGAACAGAAACCGCACCTACCACATCATCTAATTTCAATTTATCCAAAAACACAGCTGATAAAACAACAAGGATACCTGAAATAAATCCAATCAGGATTCCAGAAGCCGGAGTGAAAACGTCAGCCCCTGCCGTGATTCCTACAAGACCTGCGAGAATACCGTTGAGCAACATTCCAAGATCCAGTCTTTTGAATGCGAAGTAAGCGGCAAAAAAACCACCAAGTCCACCGGCAGTAGCACCGATACAGGTAATTACAAGAACAGAAGAAACCAATGCAGGATCAGCAGAAAGCACTGAACCACCGTTGAATCCAAACCATCCGAACCATAGCAAGAAGGTGCCGATTACAGCTAATGGAATACTTGCTCCTGGTTTAGATATGGCTTTGCCGTCAATGTACTTACCGATACGTGGACCAACTAAGATCACGCCTGCCAAAGCTCCCCATCCACCTACAGAATGGACCAAAGTAGACCCGGCAAAATCATAAAATCCCATGGCTTTTAAGGTTCCACCACCCCATTGCCAACTGCCGATAAGGGGATATACTAAACCTACAAAAATTAAAGTGAAAACGAGATAGGCAGAGATTTTTACCCTTTCGGCAATTGCCCCTGAGACAATAGTAGCAGCCGTGGCGGCAAACATCGCCTGAAACAGAAAATCTGTCCAATAGGTATAGCCACCACTTGCATAGTCAGCAGAAACATCGGCATCAGCCGGACTAAACCAAAACATATTCCATCCGGCAGAGTCAAAGGCAAACCATCCCGGAGTTTCAAATCCCGGATACATCAGGAAGAAACCTACTAAAGCGTAGGTCAGCAACCCAATTAAAGGTGTAATGGTGTTTTTAAAAAGGATATTGACCGTATTTTTGGCTTGGCCAAATCCTGTTTCAACCCCGGCAAATCCAAGGTGCATAATAAATACCATCGCCGTGCAGAGCATCATCCACACATTATTGGTAGTCAACAGAGTTTGCGCAATCTCCGCAGAGACATCAGTCACAGCGGGCACATCGCTTACTTGAGCGATCATTGAGTTCATCCACTTCATAGGTTTTTATTTTTACCACAAATGATTTGATAGAATTTTAAATAGGTTTGAATACTTTGAATTAGGATAAATCTAATTACATTTTTTTTAAAAAATAAAACACTATGTTGTAAAAATGTTAAAATATATGGTTTTTAGTTAATGATTTTATATTATTTTATCTATAAAACATTAAATTTTTTAAATAATTTGGCGTATTCCTTAAAACATAAATCACAGAATATTATTCTGTTTTAGAAAAATTTTTTTTCGCAATCGATACCGAAAATTAATAAATAAAATTAATATGATTTATAATTTAATTTTATAGAATAATAATCTGAAAAAAAGAAAAATCATAAAAATTGAACTTTAACAGGCTTGGAATTATCGATTTATTACAAAAAAAAATATAAAAAAATTTAATTTTTTTTTATTTCTAGGTCATTTTTTAACCACTTTATAATTTTTTTACATAATTTTTTGTTTTTTTTGTATATAAATAAACCTAAAATAATTATTAAAGCATTATCATAAATCTTAATTGGGTATTTTTTGAACCATTAAAATGGTAAATCAATAAAATTCAAATTTTGGGATGGTATTCAAACCATTTTTATATGAAAACTCAAAATTTTTGGGGAAAGCATAAAAAAATAAAAAACCCTCAGAATTTCATCTTCAGGGTCTTCATTTAAAACCTTCCTGACTAAAAGAGGAATATTTTTTTACTCTTCCAGGAAAATATTAATTACTTGACGAAACTCGCATACTCTTTTGCGAAATAGCTTAAAATCACATTGGCTCCTGCTCGTTTTATACTCAACAAAGATTCCAACATGGCTCTTTCTCCATCGATCCAGCCTTTTTGGGCAGCAGCTTTGATCATGGAATACTCACCACTGACATTATAGGCTGCAATAGGAAGGTTAGAATTGTCTTTTAACAACCTTATCACATCCAAATAAGCCAAAGCAGGTTTCACCATCAAAAAATCTGCGCCTTCTTCTGTATCCAAGTCGGCTTCTATCAAGGCCTCATTGTAATTGGCAGGGTCCATTTGATAAGTTTTCTTATCTCCCATCTTTGGGGCAGAATCCAATGCATCACGAAAAGGCCCATAAAAAGCAGAAGCATACTTCGCAGTATAGGACATAATGGATACATTGGTAAACCCATGATCATCCAACATACTTCGGATAAAACCAACTCTACCATCCATCATGTCAGAGGGACCGAGTATATCCGCCCCTGCCCTTGCCTGTGCCAAAGCCATCTTTGCCAAAATCTCCAAAGTCTCATCATTGAGAATTTTTCCATTTTCCACCAAACCATCATGACCATCTGAACTATACGGATCCATAGCTACATCAGTCATCAACACTATTTCCGGAAAGGTACTTTTGATTTTATGGATAGCCTTGAGGTAAAAAGTATCAGGATTATGGCTTTCTGTGGCATATTTGTCTTTTTTACTTTCCGGATATGCAGGGAAAATATCAAATCCCATGATGCCCAAATCTATGCAAGCTGCCATTTCTTCCAACATCAGATCAAGGGAGTACCTGAAAATTCCCGGCATAGAAGCAACCTCAATTTTTTGGTTGATCCCGTCAATCAAGAACATGGGGAATATAAAATCATTGACAGAAAGCCTCGTTTCTTCCACCATATTCCTGATGACTTGGGATTTCCTGTTTCTTCTGGGTCTTCTGAGCATGTTTAATTTATTTTTACAAAGATAATACTATACCAAAATGGGGGAAAATTATTGAACCTAATCAGATCAGCTTTTTCTTTTGATTTCTTTTTTGATAAAACTTTCAATCCGTTGAATATTGTACTTGGATCCTCCGACAAAAACTTCTTTGACACTACCGTCTTTCATGACCAAAATATGTAAAGGTATTGCCCTGCCCTGATATTCTTGGTCCAATTTCATCAAAGCTTCCAACGCTTCAAAATTTTCAAAACTTTTCTCAAAATTGAATTCAAATGAAGGTCTTCTTGTCCGGAATTTTTCAAAATCAGCTTTACTTTCATCAGAAAATGCCAGAAAACGGACATTTTGATCATGGTATTTATCTACTAATTCATTCAATTCGGGGATTTCCTGAATACATGGGCCGCACCAGGTAGCCCATAAATTGATTACCAAAATTTCATCTTCCAGTAAAGGGGAAATATCATCACTATCAATAAGCACGTTGAGATAATCCCTGAAATTCTCAACTTCAGAGTCAGGGAACAGCTCATTTTCTTGATGTGAAAATGAACTGAATTGGACCTGCCAAAACAAAAGGGGTATAAGTAAAAAACAATTCAGGCTTTTCATGATTTTGACAAGATTTTGAATAATTCAAGGCAGTAAGCAAATATATTTCCAATTTTCTGCCAATCAAGATATCAAATCCATTTTTGATTGATTTGGATGAAATATTGAATTGCAACAGTATACTGGGATCTAAAAAAGACTAAAACTTTCTCAAAAATAAATCAATTGGTGTAAACAGGAAATGAAAATCTATATACCATTAAAGTGAGTGGTCTAAAAAAAAACAGGCCAAAATTTGGCCTGCTTTAGACATATATAGACTAAACTTTATTTCTAGAAATTAACCTGCGCCTGCAATCTAAGCAGGCTACCCTTTTGACGATTGTCTGGATTAAGGGAATTTTCAAATGTTCTATCAGAGATAGTATACATGGCTACCAATTCAAAGGTTCTATGTGGTTGCCATTCTACTCCTATTTCCAGTTCATTGACCCTGTGCCTGGTAGCATCCAACTCATGTTTCTTACCTCCCTTGTAATAATGGTACCTTGTAAATGGAATAAAAATGTCAGTATTTGATTTCAACATATAGGTGGCCATGACATAACCACCCCGCAATGGTGCATCTTCCACTGAGTTGGTTTCAGGATTAAATTCAGGGCCTCTGCCCCAATTGAATTCAGCTTGAAGGCCAAATGGTTGGGGATAAATAATCAATGAGGGGCCATACCGGTGTTCCGCAAATTCTGTCTGGTCAAAATCAGTTTGGGGATTTCTATTGATTACAAATTTTCCGGTGTATGCCTGAAACGATGTTTCTATAATCTGACCTGAGGGCAATTCCCATGGATAAGACGCTCTTGAAACCAAATGAAATGATTTGTTTTTTTCAGGGGCATTGGCAGTCTGACCGTTATAAAGCCCCAAACCAAACATTCCATAATCACCTGATCCTTTTAGACCGGACGAAACCAAACGGCTAAACCTTTTTCGGATTTCTGTCGGAGCATAATAAAACATGACTCCGATATCCCTTTCATTAGCTACAGCGGAATTCAATCCATCATTTCTATCTAGCGGAATTCTGTTTTGACTGGATTGCAGGTTTTCAAATCCAAAGGGAACCTTTGATTGCCCTATCCTTAACCTGAATTCCTGTTTTTTATCCAAACCCAGGTCAAAATAGGCGTCCCTGATCTGAGCAAAATTACTCCCTCCTGAAGCAAAGTCAGGTTGAATATACATATAAACTCTTTCGTGGATCTGCCCAAAGAAAATCATCCGAATTCGTCGGAAAGAAAATCCACCATCCCCACCCCATGACCTGTCGCATTGGGCACATTGTAAATCAGGATTGGTCTCAAATAGTCCATTGTAACGCAGCTGAGCATAGCCTCGTAATTGAATGGTCTCATACCATGGTTTTTTTACTACAGGTGTAGTATCTTGAGTGTTTAGGGTGTCTTCAGGAACGTCCCTTGCAAAAACGTCCGTGAAAAACATTATCAATAAGATAATGATCCCTGCGAATTTTATCCGCATTTAAGAAGATGATTTAAGTAGTAAATACTTATTGTACAGCGCCACAAAGGTGAGAAACCAATATTTCTTTATAGTGAGTTTAATGTTATCAAATTGTTACCTGAAAGAATCTGATTTTGTTGAAAAATAGATCTACAATGAAAAAAAAATTGAAATTGAGTCCATAAAGATGTTTTCCAGAAACCCAAACAATATTAATTTATTGTTAAAAATTACCCAATGTTAAAAAATCCTTAAAAAATTGTTACCAAAAAATCCCTTGAAAGGGGATTTTTTGGTATTGGATAAAATCAGTTCACCTCTATCGGAATCAATTGTCAATTGCCAATATTAATGATTCTTTAGCCTTCCGACTTCATGCTTCTGGCAATTGAACCAAAAACGGTCCCTAGCAGCATTAAATGGTGAATATTTAAAAACTTAATCCAATAACCCTAAGACCTTTTCCACATCCACCTCTCTGAAATCTTCAATATATAAATCACAGCGAGGCAATTCCAATTTGCTATGGGAAGATAGAACTCCGACCACCTTCATTCCGGCATTCTTGGCCGCTGTTACTCCGGAAAAGGAATCTTCGAATACAACACAAAAATCTGGTTCAACTTGAAGGTTAGCCGATGACTTCAAATAAACCTGGGGGTCGGGCTTGTGTTTGGTCACATCCTCGCTCGCCAACACAGATTCCATTTGGCCAAATAAAGACAAAGCTCCAGCTATCAGTTCCAGATTGGCATAAGGTGCGGAAGTAGCCACACCGGTCAGAAACTGATTAGTTTTCAATTGATGGAAAAACTCCAAAAAACCAGTTATAGGATTTATTTTATCTTTATAAATGTCCCTGAAAAGACTTTCCTTTTCATCTTCAAGTTCCAATAGTTCATTTCCGGAAATGGGTCTGCCAAAAAAATGACTCATAATATATGAATTGCTTTTACCATACATATGCAGGGCAAACTCATCTTCCGTAGGATACATATTCCTTTTGGCAAAAAATTCTTTGAACGCCATAGAATGGTAAGGATTAGTATGGCAGATGACACCATCCATGTCGAAAATAACTGCTTTTTTCATTGTTTAATCGGTTCTTTGATTTGGTAAAGCTAACGAAAAAAGAAAACATGACTTGTATTACCGAAAACTACAGGTATATCATCTTTTGTCTATTTAAATATTGTTCAATTATTATGAAAAACCCTCCAAGATCTCAAATATCATGGAGGGTTTTTCTAGAAACATTCAGGTTCCGATCTTAGAAAATATCCATGAATATCCATTATCCATAAATATCTGTTAATAATATTTCTACTTTATATCTATTGTATTTCTGAAATATTTCTTGAAATCACTTTTCAAACTCCCTCACCACTTTCTCAATGATATCACAGCATTCATGCAATTGCTCCTCAGTCATTACCAAAGGTGGGGCAAAGCGGATGATATTGCCATGGGTAGGCTTAGCCAAGAGTCCATTATCCTTCAGTGCTATACACATATCCCATGCAGTAGAGCCTTTTTCTGTATCGTTGACCACAACAGCATTAAGTAAACCTTTCCCCCGCACAAGCTTGAGGATTTTATATGTGTCCACCAATTTCTGCATCCTTATCCGGAAGAGTTTTCCCAATTTTCTGGCATTCAGGGCTAGCTTCTCATCTCTGACAACTTCTAAGGCAGTCATCGCCACCTTTGCCCCCAATGGATTGCCCCCAAAGGTCGACCCATGCTGACCAGGTCTGATTACGTTCATGATATGATCATCTGCCAATACTGCAGATACGGGATAAAATCCTCCAGAAATCGCCTTTCCCAATATCAACATATCCGGTTTGGTGTAGGTATCCTGCTTTTCACAATGGCCCTCACAGGTACAATTGCCACAAACTGCCAACAATGAACCTGTTCGCGCAATACCTGTCTGAATCTCATCTGCTATAAACAAAACATTTTTGGATTTGCACACTTCAGACACTTTTCTTAAATAATCATCTGCCGGAGTATATACCCCTGCTTCTCCCTGAATGGGTTCAACTAAAAACGCAACCACATTTTCCTCTTCCAATGCTTCCTCCAATGCCTTGATATTATCATAAGGGATTTTGATAAAGCCCGGTGTGTAAGGACCAAAATTCTTTCTGGCATTTTCATCACTTGAAAATGAAATAATTGTGGAGGTCCTTCCGTGAAAGTTGTTCTCGGCCACTACAATTGTGGCTTTGTTTTCATCCACCCCTTTGACTTCATAGCCCCACTTCCTTGCTATCTTGATGGCGGTCTCCACACCTTCCGCCCCTGTATTCATCGGCAATACTTTGTCAAAACCGAAATACTCAGTAATATATTTTTCAAATGGTCCTAATACATCATTATGAAACGCTCTTGAAGTCAGTGTCAATGTCCCGGCTTGCTCGACCAATGCGTTTTTTATTCTTGGATGGCAATGACCTTGGTTGACAGCAGAATAGGCAGAAAGAAAGTCATAATACTTCTTCCCCTCCACATCCCAAAGGAAAACACCTTCACCTTTTGACAACACAACCGGTAAAGGATGATAATTATGAGCTCCATACTTATCTTCCAGCGCAATCGCCTGCTTACTTGAGTTTATTGTTTCTATCATAAAATTTGTAATTTCGTTGCCCTGTATAGAACCTATTTTACTGTATAATTCATTTTCGGCAAATATAGTAAATGCCTTTAGGATAAAAGAATGAATTCAAAAAAGAAGACAACAGCACCAATGTCACTCATCCCAGGCGACTACTACATCAATGATAATGGTCTTATGGTATTCACTGCCCAATACCATTTAAGGAGGGGGTATTGTTGCGAAAGTGGTTGCAAGCATTGTCCTTATAAGGAGAAGGATTGAGTTGTCCTTTTTGCCATTTCGAACTTAGAGAGAAATCTTATGCTCAGATTAAGGGTATTAGACTTCTTCCGCCACGGCGGACAAGCCCTAACGTCGAAGTGACAAGGCAAAGTTTACATCCACTATTGATCATAATTATTGATACTAAAGGGAACAGGTTTCTTTTTTGTCTTTTCGAAAGAAAGAAGAAATCTATACAACCTTAAAGGTTACAGCCCTCTCCTGCCGTAGAAGTGACATAGAGAAGTCCTATATAGGCTTAAACACTTTTTACAGTTCAAAATCATCAAGCTCCAAATTTGTCAATTCTTGGTACTTGGTTCAATGTACTTGGTACAAACTTTACCTTTATCGCTCGTTTCAAAGGTCTTAAATATCTTATCTTGTGTCTCAAGTCTCACATCTCATGTCTTACATTGAAAAACTTTCAGGAATATTTTTGAAACCTGCCCTTGGTAATTCAGGTAAAAGTCCGATATTTGCAAACTCAATTGGAAAAACGTCTTTAATAATACGATCATATATCATGGCAAAAGTTTGTGACATTACCGGTAAAAGGCCTCAAGTAGGAAATAATGTATCGCACGCGAACAACAAGACCAAGCGTAAGTTTTATCCAAACTTGCACAAAAAAAGCTTCTATGTTCCTGAAGAGGATGCTTGGATCACGTTGAAAGTTTGTACCAAAGCCCTAAGAACTATCAATAAAAAAGGCATCACTGCTGTATTGAAAGAAGCTCAGGACAAAGGATTCATTGTAATTAGATAATCATCAGGTTTACCCTATAAATATACAGAGCGATGGCTAAGAAAGGTAACAGAGTTCAAGTGATTATGGAATGTACGGAGCATAAAGCTACAGGTCTTCCAGGTACATCAAGGTACATCACTACCAAAAACCGTAAAAACACTACCGAGAGATTGGAATTGAAGAAATTCAACCCAATTTTGAAGAAAATGACGGTACATAAAGAAATTAAATAATTTAGGTCTTTGCTAAAGCAACCTATAAAATCTCAATAATATGGCTAAGAAAGTAGTAGCAACCCTGAAAAAAGAAGGTGGCGTAACTTACGCTAAGGTGATCAGAGCTGTAAAGTCTGATAAGACCGGTGCATATACCTTCAAAGAAGAAATGGTTCCGGCCGCAATGGTTCAGGATACTTTGAAGAAATAATTCATTGCAATCATTTGCAAGTAAATGTCCCTGCAAGCAAAGTCTTGGAGGGACTTTTTCATTATATTCGGATTCTAAAATTGTATAGATATGGGAATTTTCGGTTTTTTTACCAAAGACAAAAAAGAAAGTCTTGATCAGGGACTTCAAAAGTCCAGCGAAAATATTTTTTCCAAACTCAGCAAAGCTGTAGTCGGCAAATCCAAGGTTGATGAGGAAGTCTTGGATGAATTGGAAGAAATCCTGATCACCTCAGATGTAGGTGTGCAAACGACCATCAAAATCATCCGAAGAATTGAAGACCGGGTAGCCAAGGACAAATATCTGAATACAGCAGAACTTGATGTCATCCTAAGGGAAGAAATCATGGGCTTGATGGAAGAAAATAAAAGTGCAGACCTTTCTGATTTTGATCTGCCCGCTGACAAAAAACCATATGTGATCATGGTAGTAGGGGTCAATGGTGTAGGAAAAACAACCACTATCGGAAAATTGGCCCACCAATTTAAAGGTGCCGGAAAATCTGTCATATTGGGAGCGGCGGATACTTTTCGTGCTGCGGCTGTCGATCAATTGATTCTTTGGGGTGAAAGAGTCGGCGTACCTGTCGTGTCTCATGGGATGAATACTGACCCTGCATCAGTGGCTTTTGATGCTGTAAAACAGGGGGTGGATACAGGTGCTGATGTGGTCATAGTCGATACAGCAGGCCGATTGCATACCAAAGTCAACCTGATGAATGAACTGACCAAAATCAAAAGGGTCATGCAGAAATTCATTGATGATGCACCCCATGAAATCTTATTGGTCCTTGACGGTTCAACCGGACAGAATGCATTTATACAGGCTCAGGAATTCACTAAAGCTACCGATATCACAGCCTTGGCCATCACCAAACTGGACGGCACTGCCAAAGGTGGCGTAGTCATCGGAATTTCCGACCAATTCAAAATCCCCGTAAAATACATCGGAGTCGGCGAGAAAATGACTGACCTGCAAGTATTCAACAGGAAGGAATTTGTGGATTCATTGTTTAAAAAGAAGTGATAACCTTTGATGTCTTTTTCTGACCTAGAAGTTTTTTTTTCCAAACAAAGCCCGATCAAAATAGCGTAAAAATAAGGGATAGTGCGACCTTACCCCCATAAGCCCTGATTTTTTTACGACATAGTCCATGTAGATCACATAGCTCTTGGGGGAGTGTTATTTGTGAAGCTAGTTGCTCTATGCTTCTATGTGGAAATAAGCATAACATTTGAGGTCTTCCAATCTGTGATGAAAAGACCTTCGGGGTTTTGAAAACCCCAAAGGTCAAATCAACTCAAAGATCAAGGAGAATCCTTACATATCCCTCATAATCATCACTTTGCTGGGGGACTAATTTGAGATAAAGCCCCTGTGGTGTAAAAAACCCAAATCCTGAAAACATCTCATTGGTGAAAAACAACTCCCCCTTTTTACTCAATTGCTCATCCAAAATAATAAAACTGTTTTTTTCCAACTTCAAATCATTTCTTTCTTCCGCACCTATAACTAGGTGACGCAATATGATTTTCCGGTAGGGATCATATAGCAACCATTTGTACCGACTTGAATTAAGATTCGGGAGAAACACCATCCATTCCCCTTGTGGTTCAACCTTGCCTTTTTCAAACATCAATTGTTTGGAACTTTTCCCATCTACCCAAAATTCCTTTTCTCCTTCCAAAACCAATAAAGAGTCTGTTGCAGGAAAACTGATCAAATGCTTTCCTGAAACATATTTATGGGAATAAACACCCAATTCAGGATCACCCAAAAAAGCCTGGTACTTTTCAGGATATGAAAATGAAATTGTACTTTTCACACCGGTGTCAAAATCAAAAACCCAAACCCAGTCCTCATAAGAAAGTTTCTGTTCCATTAAGACAAAAGGTACATCCAAGACGATCAGCTTTTTCCCGGAACTTATCCAGGTCATAGAATTACCATTCATCGTATTGAAATTTGCACTTAACCTATCTTCTTCTATCAAGGGTAACTCGTTCCTGTCAATAACCTTTCCTTTAAAATCAGTCCGTACAATCTCTTTGTTGTCAGAAATAAAAAACAAACCGTCTTCCGTAATCAAACTTCCAGCTATCCAAGTTCCAATCCCATCAGGACCTTCTTTTTCAAATTCCTGTACAGCTAATAGTTCACCTCCAGGAAAACTATATTTCAAAAGTCTGTAATTGACAAAAGCATATAAAAACTCCTCTCCATCAATTTCAAAATAAGTCAAATCAGATGGGAGAATTTTGGTCTTTGTATCCTTTTCCAGATAAATGGTATCCACAATATATTCATGCAAATCACCGGTGAAAAATTCAGGAGATTTGGGGATTCTTGGAGAACAGGAAAAAGAAATCCCAATTACCGCTAGAAAAAATCCTAAATTTCTCAGGTCAACCTTTTTCATAGAATTGAATTTTTCAAAACTAAAAGTACATGTAAATAATGCAGCTGCAAAAAATATCTTCCGGAAAAATATTATTTAGGACTTGAATAAAATTTATTTCTTGATTTCCCGATTTTAAAGCTTCAATGGTTTATAAATCCAAAAAAAGACCTTTGAGGTTTTATAAACCCCAAAGGTCACTTGGTTTTTGATTTCCCGATATTCGGGGAAAGCTTTAGCTCTTGGTTCTTGCTTCTTGTGTCTTAAGTCTAACTTCTCGGCTCTCGCTTCTCGCTTCTGAATAAACTCTCTCCTCAATCCTCTCCCAAAAACGGATACCTATAATCCACAGGCGATACAAATGTTTCCTTAATCGTCCTTGGAGATACCCATCGGAGTAAGTTGATCATGGATCCGGCCTTGTCATTGGTACCTGATGCCCTAGCACCACCAAATGGCTGCTGCCCTACTACTGCACCTGTCGGCTTGTCATTGATATAGAAGTTACCAGCCGCATTTCTCAGTTTCTTGGTAGCCAATTCTATGGCATAGCGATCTTGGGAGAATACTGCGCCCGTCAAAGCATAAGGGGAAGTCTGATCTACCAATTCCAACGCTTCTTCAAAATGCTCAGCTTGATACACATATATCGTCAAAACAGGACCAAAAATCTCCTCACACATCGTAGTGTACATGGGGTCTTGAGTTACAATGACTGTTGGTTCGATAAAGTAACCTTTGGATTTGTCAAAATTTCCGCCGGAAATGATTTCCACTCCATCTGCTTTCTTAGCTTCAGAGATATAATTGGAGATTTTATCAAAAGCTTTTTCATCAATCACTGCATTGATAAAATTGGTAAAATCCTCCGTCGGGCCCATTTTCATGGAAGCCAGATCTTCCAACAGATATTTTTTGACCTCAGCCCACATATTGGAGGGGATATAAGCCCTTGACGCTGCAGAACACTTTTGACCTTGATATTCAAAAGCTCCTCTAGAAAGACCCACAGCAACAGCTTTTGGATTGGCTGATTTATGGGCAATCACAAAATCTTTTCCACCCGTCTCACCTACAATCCTCGGATAAGACTTGTATTTGAAAATATTCTCACCGATTGTTTTCCAGATATGTTGGAAAACACCTGTAGAACCTGTGAAATGGATTCCTGCAAAATCAGGATGGTTGAAAATAATTTTTCCAGTGGTGGGTCCATCTACATAAATCAGGTTGATCACACCATCCGGTACACCGGCTTCTTTGAAAACCTGCATCAATATATTGGCAGAATAGATCTGAGTATGGGCAGGCTTCCAAACCACCGTATTTCCCATCAAGGCAGCGGAAGTAGGCAGGTTACCTGCAATAGCAGTAAAATTGAAAGGAGTCAAGGCAAATACGAAACCTTCCAATGGCCTTTGCTCCACTCTGTTCCAAACGCCATTTCCAGAAACAGGAGGCTGTTGGGAATAGATTTCCACCATATATTTTACATTGAAGCGCAAAAAGTCAATGAATTCACAGGCAGCATCAATTTCAGCCTGAAAAGCATTTTTGGATTGCCCCAACATGGTAGCTGCATTGATCTTTGCCCGGTAAGGACCCGCCAACAAGTCTGCGGCTTTCAGGAAAATAGCAGCCCTTTGTTCCCATTCCATTGATTCCCAAGCGTGCTTTGCACCCATGGCTGAATTGATTGCCTGCTCCACATGGGAGGCATCTCCTTCATGGAAATGACCCAAAAGATGTTGGTGGTCATGTGGCGGGTTCATGGGCTTTTTGTTGCCCGTTCTCACTTCTTCACTCCCGATATACATAGGTACATCGACTTGCTGTGCCCTGAATTCTTTTAACATTGCCTGAAGCTCAGACCTCTCCGGTGAACCTGGGGCGTAACTTTTTACCGGTTCATTGATCGGTTCCGGAATATTGAAAAATCCTTTAAGCATATTTATTTGAGTTTATAAGTTTCTGATACCCCAAATATAAGGCATCCCATTGGGAAAACCTGCCAGAAATAGATTTGGGATGTGAAAGTAAGGAATTGGGAATTTTATTAAGTAGAAAGATTGTAAGGAAAAAAGTTTGCAAAGAAGATCCTAACGAACCCTTAACCTCCCAATTAAAACATACCTACAAGGTTTAGATAAAACCCAGTCTCAAATCTCATGTCTTTTGTCTTTTGTCTTAAATATCAAAAAATCCCTTCCAGTTCCTTTAAATGCCTAATGGTATGGGTAGGCTTATGGTCTATTCCTTTTTCATGTGGGTCAAAAAAAACCTGATCTATATTGGATCTGATAGCACCCAGAATATCAGAATTAGGATTGTCGCCTATCATAATGCAATCCGTGGCATTCACGGATAATTTGTCCAAAAGATATTTGAAAATCCGGGGATCGGGTTTTTTATGTCCCGTTGTCTCGGAAGTAACTACAAAATCAAAGTAGGGAGTAAGCCCGGAAGATTTCATCTTCAGGGCCTGACTTTCGTTGAAACCATTGGTGATGATATGCATCCGATAATTGGGCCTGAGATAGTCCAAAATCTCTTTGGAATAGGGGAGCAAATGTGGCTTGGAAGATGTCCTATGCATAAAGTCATCTTCCATTTCTTTGGGGACAGCATTATCCCTAGCTCCGGCTTTTTCGAAAATGAGTTTAAATCGGACTTCTCTTAGCCTGATTTTATCAAGTTTACCCACATCATACATAGCCCATAATTTAAAATTGACCTGGTAAAATGCATCCAAAAATGTTTTAAAATCCAAGATCCCGAAATTTTGAAGTTGGAAAATTTCAAAAAGTTCGGAAAGTGATTCCTGCACGTTTTTATCATAATCCCAAAGGGTATGGTCCAGGTCGAAGAAGAGGTGTTGGTATGTTTTCAAGGTGAAATTATTTTCGGTAGGGATTATTCTGTATTTTATTGATGGCAAGCTCCCTATTGGAATGGAGTATCTGGTAAACTTCCTGATCCTTGATAAGGTTGGCATCCTTCTGAATAAACTTAAAAATCTGCTGAATGATTTCCTGTGCCTCCTCGAGAATATAATAAAAAATCCATTGGTCCACCCTGCGACTCCCCAACAATCCTGAATTTTTGAGATAAATGAGATGTCTGCTTGTTTTGGTCTGGGTAAAATCCAAAATATGTTCCAAGTCTGAAATTGAAAGCTCTTTATTTTGTTGCAACAAGTGGAGAATTCTGACCCTAGGCTCTTCTGATAAAGCTTTGAAAATCCTCATCCCATAGCTCAAACTGATATTTTTAAGTCGCATTTGTAATTTTTAACGAATAAATCTGCTTTGAAATTAAGCAAATGATACCAAAATAGGCTAATATTATACCCAAATTAAAAATCTGATCTGAACTCAATCAGATTAATTTTCATTAATTATTAAAAGAGTCGCTTTGAAAATAAATTTATCACATATAGCCCTGATATCATTTTTCGGACTTTTCTTCTTCGGAATTCAGGATTCATTTGCCCAGGATCAAAAAGAAAGAAAAGTCATCCAACTTTCGGGTATTATTCTGAATGCTGACAGTACTGATGCCGTTCCCGGGGTCAATGTTTACGTTCCCAAGAAAGGTCGTGGCACTAGCAGTGGGCGATATGGTTATTTCTCTCTACCGGTTTTGGAAGGAGACAGTGTGGTTTTTAGTTTTATTGGATTGGAAAGGCAGGTATTTAATGTGCCGGAAAATGTAGAGGAAGACAGAATCAGTCTTATCCTTACCATGCAGGTGGATGAAATTGCTTTGGCAGAAATTGAAGTCATGCCCTACCCAACGGAAGAAGAATTCAAGAGGGCCGTATTGGCCATGAATTATGAAGCTCCAATGACTATAGATTCAAGAGGAAATATGAGTCCTGAAACATTGCTAAGATGGGCAGAAGGAATGCCTGCTTCCGGCAATGAAAATATGCGTTATTTTCAACAGGGACAGATTATGCAGATACAGGACCGATATGGGCCTAGACCATTTACTCTTGTGGATCCATTTGCCTGGTCAAAATTCATTCAGTCAATCAAGAGGGGTGATTTGAAAAAGCGCGATTAAACCGTCTATTCTTTTGAAATACAATACTTTATAAACTGCGCCAATGCGCAGTTTTTTTGTGTTTAAAATTATTCTTAATCTGGAATATGGTGACTTAATCCTAAGAAAAAAATTAAACAGGCCATAGGTAATCTTAAATCCTAATTAAGCTTTTGTATTTCCTTCCCCCATCCCTTTTTCCAAGTATATGGAAGTAATAGGATAAACAATTCTGATATCTTTTTCACCCTTGAAAGTGTCCAGGATAGCTTCGGTTACTTTATGTTCAAAGACCCGTCGCTTTCTTGGATTACAGAGGTATCTCAATGATAGCTGTATGCCCCTTTCATGAATCTTTGCATAAACAGTCGGTGTAAATTGACTAAAAGAAATAAAATGTTCCTTTTGAGCCCGCCTTAGAGCAATTTCAATACTCTTGAAATCAGGTTTAAACATATCATTCAACAATTCCTTTAAAAGGACCTGTGCTTTTTTATAATCCGAGTCCAAGCTGATATTGATATGCTGCTCGTTCCAGATATAATCAAACCCTTGACTATAGTTGGCCTGGGCATCCATAAAAACCTTACCATTTGGTACATGGACAATCCTTCCTGTGCTTTGTTCTGCATCCACCCAATTGCCCACTTCCAAAATACTGAACTGCATCAGTCGAAGATCCACTACATCACCTTTAAATTCGCCTATCTGGATTCTATCGCCCACATCAAATGGTTTTTTCCAATAGATAAAAATCCAGCCGGCTATATTGACAAATATATCTTTGAGCGCAATCGCAATACCTGCGGATAAGAGTCCCAGAAAAGTCGTGATTGACTGAAAATTACTGATCCAAATATTACCTATCAAAAGCAAGCCAATAAAAGCAATACTGTACTGTATGGTTTTCCTCCAATGGTAGACCCGCTTCAGATCCTTTTCTTTGCCGATTCCGATCAGCTTATATGCTCCTTTTTTGATCAGCCACAAAATCAAAATAATCAGGACGGTTTTATAAATATTCCATCTGACTTCGTACTCGACTATATCATTGAGGTATTCAATCCAGCTTTCCATATCAATAAAAATATTTTCCAATCTAAGGGTACTTTATCTCAATTTCAAATTTGAAGCCATTCTTTATACTCAATGTCACTTTTATTGACAATTATCTGAACAGACTTGACAAGGAAGATTAATTTTGTTTAAATTATAAACATATAAATGTTAATATATTTAACATTTATATTAAATGCCTTGCCACATATATCCCACTTGTGGGACGATATAGATAGATATAAAACCCTCAATCTTAACGCTGGCTGATCCAATATCAGATCAGTTATTTCACGATAGGCTTAAATATCCTCCATATCGCCAAGCCAATATCATTTATATCACGAATTACAAATATCGCCGAAGGCATATATCGCTTTAGCTTATATCACAAAGTACTTATGTTCATCAACTGCCATTCCTTTTACAGTTTCAAATACGGCACCATGTCCGTGGAAGCTCTGGTCGCCGAAGCTAAGGGTAAAAAACTCGATTCCCTTGCCCTGACTGACATCAATTCGGTGGCAGGAGTATTTCCCTTTATCCGTGAAGCACAGAAGAATGGAATACACCCCGTCATCGGCATAGACTTCCGCAATGGGGTCAAACAACAATATATCGGCCTGGCCAAAAATCAGGAAGGTTTTTATGAACTCAACCGACATCTCTCAAGCTACCGCATCAAGGGGATTCCTTTTGGGGACAGAGCTCCGGCATTCCAGAATAGCTTTATCATCTACCCTTTGCCTCCTAAGTTTTTTGCCCTCCGTGAAAATGAGCTCATTGGTGTACATCCCTATCAGCTTAACCGAATCGTCAAGTCCCCTTGGTTCAGGTATAAGGACAAACTGGTATTGTTACAGCCCGCATCCTTTTCCTCCAAACTGGAATTCAATGCCCACCGTTTGCTGCGGGCCATTGATGGAAATACACTGCTCAGCAAACTTGAAGTGGAAGAACAGGGAGAAATCAGTGATATGCTGTACAGCTATGCGGACATGGTCGCCCGCTGTGAGGGGCATAGTTACCTGTTGTACAATGCTCAAAAACTCTTGGAAGCCTGTCAGTTTTCTTTCTATTTCCAGGCTGTCAAAAACAAGCGGGATATCCTGGGCTCCGATTGGGAGGATTACGATTACCTCAGACAGGAAACCTTCAAGGGTGCCCTCAACCGCTATCCGGACCTTTCGGCAGAGATCAGCACAAGAATAGAGAAAGAACTGGAGCTTATCCAACAAAAAGGCTTTGTCTCTTATTTTCTCATCAATTATGATATAGTCAACTACGCCCATAGCAAAAATTTCTATCATGTGGGACGCGGCAGCGGGGCCAACAGTATTGTCGCCTACTGCCTCTACATCACCGATGTGGATCCGATTGAGCTGGACCTGTACTTTGAGCGCTTTATCAACTTATACAGAGAGAATCCTCCGGATTTTGATATTGACTTCAGTTGGACGGACAGGGACGAGGTAGTCAAGTATATTTTTGGGAAATACAACAAAGGGGAGCAGGAGCATGTCGCTCTCTTAGGATCTTACAGTACCTTTCAGTCTAACTCTATGCTTCGCGAACTCGGTAAAGTTTTTGGCCTTCCCAAAACCGAAATTGAGTCCCTGATCTTTCATGTCGGTAAGTCAGACTATGTTCCTGACCAGTATGGGAAGCTGATTCTCAAATACAGTCAGGTACTTCACGGCATGCCTTCCCACCTGACTATCCATGCATGTGGGGTGCTGATTTCCCACAAACCCATCCACTACTATACTTCCACAGAAATGCCTCCCAAAGGATTTCCTCTGGCACATATCGATATGCATACAGCAGAGGAGATCGGTCTGCATAAATTTGATATCCTTTCTCAGCGTGGTCTTGGTCATATCAAAACCGCCATTGAGATCATCTACCAAAACCAGGGGGTGAAAGTGGATATCCGACAGGTGGAAAAGTTCAAGAAAGATCCCAAAATCAAGGAACATTTACGCGAAGGACATACCATAGGCGCTTTTTATGTGGAGTCACCTGCCATGCGGATGCTGCTGGCCAAGATGAAGGCAGATGAATATTTGGAGCTGGTAGCAGCCAGTTCTATCATCCGTCCCGGTGTAGCCCGCTCGGGGATGATGCGGGAATATATCCTGAGGCATGTGGATCCGGAAAGGCGCAAGCAGGCTCATCCTGTGATGATGGATATCATGCCTGAAACCTACGGCATCATGGTCTATCAGGAAGACGTGATCAAAGTGGCCCATTACTTTGCCGAACTTTCGCTGAGCGAAGCAGATGTACTCCGACGCGGTATGAGTGGGAAATCCCGCTCCAAAGATGAATTTCAAAGGGTAAAAGACCAGTTTTTTGCAAACTGTAATAGACTGGGACGTGACCCCCGGATCACAGCAGAAGTATGGCATCAGATTGAGAGTTTTGCGGGCTATTCCTTTGCCAAGGGACACTCGGCTTCCTTTGCAGTAGAGAGTTATCAGAGTCTGTACCTCAAAGCCTATTTTCCATTGGAGTTTATGGTCGGAGTGATCAACAACTTCGGGGGCTTTTACCATACCGAATTCTATGTCCATGAACTCCGCATGAACGGGGCCGATATCCAGGCTCCCCATATCAATGAGAGCGACTACCTGACCAATATCAAAGGCAAGACCGTATATCTGGGTTTTATCCACTTGAAGTATTTGGAGAAGGCGACTACTGAAAAAATCCTGAGCGAGCGTAGAGTCAATGGCTTATTTGCGGGTTTGTCCGACTTTATCGCCAGGGTGGACATCAGTTTGGAGCAGGTGCTGATCCTGATCCGTATCGCTTGTTTCCGCTTTACGGGAAAGAGTAAGCAGGAACTGCTTTGGGAAGCACATTTTATTCTCAATAAGCGGAAGGCAGTGGCCACAGGCAATGAACTTTTCCGGCAGGCCGGTTTCCGGGAGCTGAAAGTACCCGAACTGGAAGAGTCTGACGTAAGGCAGGAGATTGTGGATCAGATAGATATTCTGGAGTTTCCCTTGGATTCCCCATTTCACCTCGTCAAAGACCAGACTATACCCAGTATCAAGGCGAAGGAACTGAGACAGTATTTGGGAAAAACTGTACAGATCATCGGTTACCTCGTCACGATCAAGTACACCAGGACGGTAAAGGGTGATGTGATGAACTTCGGTACTTTTATCGATAGGGAAGGAGACTGGATAGATACCGTGCATTTTCCTCCGGTAGTCAAAAAACACCCCTTCAAAGGCCGCGGCATCTACCTGATCAAAGGCAAGATCACGCAGGAGTTTGACTTCTATAGTGTTGAAGTCAGTAGCTGCGAGAGGATGGAATATTGGAATGCAGGGGAGGGCTGAGATGGGTTGGTTCAAGTCTTCAGACTTGGACCTTTATACTGGCAGTCTTCAGACTGCATTTTCCACAGTCTTCAGACTGTGATGTTTTTGGTCCAAGTCAAAGACTTTAACCAGTGATTACAAATTTAACCAACCACCTATTGCCAAAGTCAACCCAAAACCTTAAATTCAACTAAACTTTTCAATCAAAACTTTTTTGCCATGAGTCGAAAATACAAAATCAGAGACCAGGACAAGCTCTACTTTGTCACCTTCTCCATCATTGAATGGATTGATTTGTTCACCAGAAGGATATATAGAGACATATTGTTAGACTCTATCAGATATTGTCAGAAAAATAAGGGTTTAGATCTATGCGCTTATTGCATCATGTCCAGTCATGCACATTTTATAGTGGGCAGAAATGGGGAGCATCCCATGGAGGGGATTATCAGAGACATTAAGAAATTCACTTCTGTCAAGATAATTGAAGAAATTCAGATGAATCCTAAAGAAAGTAGGAAAGATTTTTTACTCTGGCATTTTGGAAAAGCAGGAAGATTTAATCCCAACAACCAAAATTATCAGGTTTGGCAGCAGCATAGCCATCCCATTGAATTAAATACCAATGATAAGCTCTCCCGATGTCTGAATTACATCCATCAAAATCCTGTGGAAGCCGGTATCGTGCTGTCTCCTGAAGAATACCTCTACAGCAGTGCTGCGAATTATGCAGGGTTGCCGGATAAATTGGTGGAGGTGATTTTGGTGGAGTAGTTCAAGACTTTGTCTTGGACTAGAATAATTACAGTCTTCAGACTGTATTTACAACAGTCTGAAGACTGTTATGTTTTTGGTCCAAGTCAAAGACTTGAACCAGTGGGTCTGAAAACTTGAACCAATTTGCCTATCCCCTCAAAAAACTCCCTAAATCCATCTGCTGAACCCCATCAAATGAATTCCCTTGAAACCTGTCCATGGTGATGCTTTAATGGGTTTTATTTTAGCGATCCAAAATCGGAATCAACCTAACATAAAGTTGAAATCGTATTTACAACTTTCCATTTATGGAGGATTTATTGTAATCATATCTTCAACTTTAAGATCATCACTTAATCTCCATAAACTCCCCGATCCATTTATAGACCTTGTTTGGGCTGTAGATAAACTGTACGATCATGGGTTTGTGCTTCTTCCTTTTTTGAAGATGAAAATTAGGCTCAGGTTCTATTTTTTTATATTCCTCCAAAAACCTTTCCGTAGTCTTTTCTATTCCAGGAAGCGTTCTACCTCCCATCATGATCAGCATAGGAGGGTCTTTTTTATCCAAATAATAAATGGGGGAAGTATCTTTCCATACCTGAGGATCATCTGTAAATGCCCAGAGGTATTCTGTCCCAGGAGCATAATTCATTTCCTTCAAAAACCAATACATATCCAAACCTGCCGCATCTATCAGGACGGTTCCCTTAGTGGGATTTTCCACACCTAAGGTATCAAAATATTCATCCCGCACAGAAATCAAACTCGCCAAGTGCCCGCCCGCAGAATGCCCTGAGACGAAGATCCTTTCAGGGTCTCCTCCATAAGTGTTGATGTTTTCATTTACCCAATTAACAGCCTGCGCCGATGCTTTTGCCATATCGTGAACCTGATAATCGGGACTGAGGGGATAATCGATGATAACGGCTACGATTCCCTTTCTTGCCAATCTTGACCCGAGAAAGTTGTAGATATCCTTATTACCCGAATCCCAACTACCGCCATGAATAAAAAGCAAGACCGGATTGCTTCCATTGGCTTTTTTTGGGGCAAAAACATTTAACTGCTTTTCAGGGAGATTTCCCAAAAATCCATTTTCCAAGTAGGTGATTTCCTTACTCCGATGAACTCCCTTGAAAGAACAGGAAAAAGAAGCCAGCAAAAGAATAGCACAAAGAAGATAGCGTTTGTAAATTTTCATAAAATACATTTAAGATTTACACCAGTAAGTTAACATACCTATGACTGCATGGTTTAACTCTATTTAATCTAAATTCATTCATCTTACATGAAGTAAAAAAATAATTGCCATTTCATGACCCGATGTATTAAAATAAATTTTGATTTCTACTTGTAGGAAAAAGATTTGGTTTCTAATCAATTTTACTGGTTATTGAAACTGATAATTTACTTTGGTTATCGGAGCATCCATTCCACAACCGAAAAGTTATTTTTTGGGGAAGCAATTCTCATATCTTCAAGGATTTTTCGACCATTTTAGAAAAATACCAATTAAATTCTTGCCTTCTAATTAACAATCAAAACCCAGTCATTCCCTTTTCCCTGAGAAGGAGGTAATACCCTGTTTTTTCCTTTGGTCAGTTCATTTCCTGTATAAGGAAATTTCACACCTGTCCTTGGGTCAAACCATTCTGCTTTTATTTTATTGTTAACCAATATTGAAAAGTCTAGCTCTGTTTCTCTCCCTGATGGAAAATAAATCATGGCATAGGTTCCTGCAGTATCTCTTGTCCCAATTACAAAATGTTCATCATCCTCCTGTTTGCTTTTTACCAGGCCAAAATCAGGAATTCTATTGAAATAAGATTTAGACAGCATCAGGTTCTTCAGGTGCTTGACCTGATTGGCCATGGGCAGTTCCAAGGATTTCTGCCAAGGTTTCAATGGTCCATTGATCGGCTTTTTATCCAAAGTATACATTTGCCAGACAGCATGGCAACCATACGTTTGCCCAGCACCTCCTGCAAAAACATTCCAGTACATAATCCTTCTGATATCATCGGGGTTGCTATATCCCAGTTCTTTTGCATTGAAACAGTTGGGATGTTCTTCATATAGGGGTTCTCCATCAAGTGTAGGCTTCGTGGGATTCAACCCATAATCATGACTGATAATCCTGTATGTGGGTTGGTTTGGACAATGACCTGTTTGGTGCATATTGAAATCCAACCATTTTTCTTGATGAAACCAAGTTGACGATCCTCCAGGTCGGTTTGGCTGGGGATGAAAAGTCATCAGTATTGGATTATTCTTATTGGAGTGGGACTTTATTCCTTTTGCCATTCGGTTCCAAATTTCGACATCTTCGAAATCCTTTCTTGGATTACGGTCTCCACCTAAAACCCAAATCAGATTTTTTTTGTCTGCATACCTTGCACCGATCAATTCCCCGAATTGCTCTGCATTTTCCTTAGAAAATATTTCAGGACCAACTCCCCATGAATCTTTAAAAAGTTTATCTCCCCATGTAGGTAACAGAGCAATGTGGATTCCCTTTTCAGCAGCTAAATCAATGATGTAATCAACATGCTCCCAATACTTTTGATTAAATGATAAGGACTCTACATTTTGAAATGGGACTTCTCCATATGAATTTGGATCATTAAGCCCGTCAATTTCCGCCAAAGCTACAGCTTGTACCACATTGAATCCTTGCTTGGCCCTTATAGTCAAATAGTAATCCGCTTCTTCTCTATTTGTTCTATGGAATAACTCCCAAGCAGTATCTGCCATCCAGAAAAACGGACTACCATCATGCTGGGTAAAAAACCTCTTATTTTCAGAAATCTTAATGGGACCTTGGATCGGGACTTGCCCCATCAATAGCGCCGGTACTAGCAGCAACGTCAGAGTTTGGAAAATTCCTTTCATGGGAATGGGAAGAAAAAAGGCAGCCCTAAAGCTGCCTTTAATAATTAATGTGCAGTTGGTACTGCTTCTGTTGATTTGTTGTTTTTTTGCCAAAAGAAAAATATAGTGAATAGGACGATAAGGATTAAAGGGAAAAGCAACATCTTTTCAAGCGTATCTTGACCTGTTGCTAATTCCAAGGCGTCTCCTGAGAGTCCGGCTGCTACATTTGATTCTCTGGCACTATCAATCCACCTCCCTGTAATCGGATTGAAAATGGAATTGGCAAACATGCCTACTCCACCAATTACGGACATACCTATTGCGCCGCTTAGTGGAACTCTTTGGGCGGTAGCCCCAATCATCACGGGCCAAAAGTAGCAGATTCCTATTCCAAATATAAAGGCTGCAAAATAAGATATGGGTCCTGTAACAGTACTGAACATATAAATTCCGATTGCAGTCAATATTGCGCCAAACAATAAAACTCCAGTTTGGCCTAACCTTTCAACTACCGGACCAGCAAAGTATCTTCCAAATGCCATCACGCCAAATGTCAAAGCCATGATTAACATAGGATCTGCACCACTACTACCCAAAATGAACACTACCCATTGATTTGGACCAAATTCCGAGATTGCTGTTAGTGACATACATACAAATAAAAATATGAATATGGGGCTAAACATAGCCTTGAAGTTGTTTTTAAGCGAAGTGACGCCTTCCACGATTGGTTTTGGAAAAGTTTTGCCAAAAAACAACACTGCATAAATAACTGTAGGGATCATCAAAACCCACATTTGGGTTTGCCAGCTTGCCAAAAATCCACCTGCATCGGTCATGAATTTGGAAATCAACGCTCCAAGGAGAATACCTCCAGGAAACCACATATGGAATCTATTGAGCATCTTGTTCATCTTCACTCCGGAGTACATATCAGCAATCATCGGATTACAAGCGGCTTCTGTACATCCGTTACCAAAACCAATGAAGAGTGTGGAAATCAGAAGAGTTACATATCCACCTGCATAGATGGTAAGTATAATTCCTAAAGTATGCGCTACAAAAGCCACTCTCATAATGTTGGCAGGACCAAATGAATGGTAAACAAGTCCTCCGATGATCATTGAAATCGGAAATCCCAGGAACCACATGGAGTTAATAAATCCTAGTTGTTCAGCAGAAAGACCGAATTCTTGACCAAGTTGGGGCAATATTCCGGCTCTAATAGCAAAGGTGAATGCAGTAGTAATCAGTGCAAAGCAACTACCATTAAACAGTGCACTTTTATTGATATTTTCATTCATGTTGGTTGGGGTTTAAGAGGTTAATGACTTTTTTGAACGGGTTGAATAATAAACATTCGGAAAATATATAAAAAATATTAAGGATAGGCTTCTCCATTTGTAAAAATTTATTTCAAACCTATCAACTTAACAAAGAAAATTTGATGGATTATTTCAAGACCGTCAAATTTTGACTGATTTTTTTCTCCAATCCAAACCTTGAACTCCTTATCCACAACGTCATGGTATAGTTGCCTACTGGAATATACTTTCCGTTTTTCATGCCATCCCATTGGCAAAAAGCCAGCCTTGACTGTACATCCTTTCCTTCGCAAAAATAAAATAACTCCCCTTGTCTGTTGTGAATCCACAGTTGGGCAAAGTCTACGGCATCATTCACAATTATCTCAAAAATCTTATCAGGATCGTTCAAAACCATCGCATTGGGGAAAACGAATTGAAAAGTACAATCCTCAAATGTCGAAAATGAAGCTTCAAAAACACACCCGTCCTGATTAGTGACAAACAGCGAATACTGTCCTCCTCTGTTCAATTTAAGAGTAGGTGAATCAGAAATAAATTCACCTTCAAAAAACCACTCATAGGAGACAAAACTCCCCGGGTCTACTATTTCACCATATCCGGATTCAGAACAGATAGAATAAGATGCTCTGACTTCCGGCCTTTCCTGAGATTCGCTTTCCAATACCAAAATCAAATCACGCCCTATTTCACAACCAATTCTATTGTAAACCACTGCTTCATAGGTTCCCACCAAGCCAACATCAATCTGTTTTTCATTTGCAAACTGAGTTAAAGTTGATTGAACTCCGTTCAGATCAATGTAAATCCATTCTATTCTATCTACTTCTTCAAAATCACTTTCCAAAACAACAGTAGTCAAAAGTCCCCCGGGACAAATCAATCCTGAGGTCAATTCAACATCAACTTCAAAAACTGGCTGCGTCACCTCAAATAATTTGGGATTGGATTCACAAAGTGCACTGCCCCTAGGCTGAACATTCAAATAAAACTCCCCATACCCTGTTGGATACCACTGGACTCCTCTACCAACTATCTCAAAATTTCTGTCATACCATCGGATAGATAAATTTGAAGGATCCGTACCGAAAAGTTCTGCTCTGTACAACTTGTTACCAAAGCAATCCTCACTTTCAAGTACTGGTTCAAAATTTGGCTGGTTAATCAAAACCACTTCGAATTGCTGACTCCTGGGACATAGGGCCGGTTCAATTTCCGTACTTCTTCCCAAGACTTGATATATCCCAGGCACATCAAGTATAAAAGATTGTCCCGCCTCCTTGGAAACTTGTTCCCCGGAAGGATAAGTCAATATAAAAAGAAGGTTTTCCTCAGTGGCCGGAACAAAATCCATTGAACCGCAAACATTCACTACTTCCGGGATTGAAAATGAAACAAATTCTTTGATAGCGATATCGATGAAGGATTCTTGAGGTAGCTTGCATCCCGTCTGTGAAATTATTTCAATGGCATACTGACCACCCGGAAGATCAACCTCAAAAAATGAAGCGTTTGAAATTGCCCCGCTCAATGACAGGGCTGCATTTGCTTCTACTATCCTATATTGACCTGTGAATGGTCCATTCAAAAATTCAACCCTGATAGACCCATCCATTTTACCGACAGGAGTACACGATTCCTCAAATTCAGTTACTGTAAAAAGCATTTCTGGAACAGGGCTACTATTGGGGACAACGATCACTTCATTTCTACTGCATCCATCCAACTGTGTTTCAATAGTGTAAATACCAGGATAAAGATTTTCAAATAAAACCGATTCTCCCTGAGCTAAGTTATTGGCAGAGAATGTCAGTTCAGGAATTCTCAATAACTCAATGGGTGAGTCAGCATTAAACCTAAAACTGCCATTAGGAGAATCGCAATCACCAGCGGGAAAAACATCTGAAATATTGAATTCCACCCTTTCATGAATTGAAAAATAAATATCTCTTTCTGAGACGCAATTTGGATATTGATCATCCTGATTTCGAAAAACCACTCTGTAGTTACCCGGTCCATCCAAGTCGGTTTCAGAATCCAGTGTTAATTCATAAGCCGTCCCAACTGAATTCAATGGTGAAACCCCAACTTTTTGAATCAACCATTCCCCGATCAAAGGGGTATCTACAGAAATATTTATGGAATTTCCCTGACAAATTTGGTCATTGGAGATCAATAAGGAAAAGTCCCGCGGGGGACCGACATAGGTATTCCCGTTAATCTGACAATCAGTACCTCCTGAGGAATTGGACAAATACAAGGTAATGAAATATTGACCTTCTTCATGGACAGTTAATTCATTTTGATCTCCTACAAGTACCCCTGCCGGATTTCTCCATTCAAATATATAGGATCCAATATTGGGAGTATTGGGATTTATAGCAGTTATTATGGCTGGTTCACTTCCGCAAAGTAGATAGTCAGGTTTTAGAACAAGTTCAGGACCTTGGATGACTGATAATGTTTTGGAACCGGTATAAATAATATCATTCCCCCTCCTCACATTCAGTGAGATGTTATAATTGCCAAATTCTGAAAATTGGACACTTATATTTTGAAAAGTTGCCCCGCCATTTCTGGAAAAATGCTCCTGTCCGGAGGAATTGGTAATTACCCAATTATAAACATCTGTTGCAGGATTTCCTCCTCCGGAAAAATCCGCAATCGCACTTCCGAAAATTATACAGAGATTGTCAGGGCCAGTCAGCTCTGGGGTTGAATTAAGCCCATAGAAAGTATGGTCATTCGGATTGTTATTTTCAATATTTTTCCCAAATCCTGATCCTGATAAAAATATCAAGACACAAATAAAAAGGCATTTCATACCTTTCAGTCCTAAAAAGTGACCATAATTCCCCATAAAACAATTCCTATTAGTTGATATTCAGCGAGATAGTGAGGAGTAGTATGTGTTTTTCATATTCCCCTCCTCCGCTCAAACTTAACAAAAACAATACCAACTAAAAACACCAATTGAAAATTGAATGAGAAAACCTGACCAAATCCAAGGAAGTCAAACAATGAATTATGCTTAATTTTTCCTACCAAATTCAGGAAAAGGATTTATAAAAAAATATTCCATATGCAACCTGCAAATAAATGTAATCAAACAACCTACCGAAAATTATTCCAAAACCATCAGATTACTAAAAGTAGAATTTGAAATTTTTTCAGAATTATTTCTATAAGTCATCTTCACAGAATAACTTCCCGGCTGAATGGTCTCTCCATTAAGATCCCCATACCAAATACAATATGGTTCGCCTTGACTCAGATTGGTTGTTGAACAATGGTAAACCAACTGTCCCCATTTATTATAAATCCAAATATCCAATTGATCCACCAAATAATTGGTATAGACCAAAAACGGCCTTTCGGGATCATTAATCTTCATGCCTGTGGGATGCTTTACCTCTACATTACATTCTTCAACCACCGTAAACGCAGCAGAATAATCACATCCTTCAAAACTGGTTACAGTCAATGTATAATTTCCAGCAACCTTGGGACTGAATGTTGGATCTTCAGAAATCAAGTCTGACTCTAAATACCATTGGTAAAAACTAAAAATTCCAGGATCAATAACCTCAGCGATTCCCAATTGAGCACAGATCTGATAGGTTTCATTCACTTCAGGTCTGACCTCATCTCTGCTTTTGACCACCAATATCAAATCCTTAAATAAAAGACAATTGATATCGTTAAATACTTCGACCTCATAGGTTCCTTCTTCTGACACAGCAATTTCATATTGACCGCTAAAATCTTCAAGAATTGAATACCTGCCCGAATGATCTGAAAAATACCAATTTATATTGCTGACCTGATTCAAATCTCCTTCCAAAGTTAAGGTTACAGTTTCATTGCCTGGACAAAAGGGAGTAGCATTTAATCTTGCATCCAATTCAACAACAGGCTTGATAACTTCGAATTCTACTTTATTTGGAGCCGGACAACCTTTACTGCCCTTTGGTCTTACTTCCAACGAAAATTCACCATAGGAAACTGGTTCCATAAATTCTTCATTTCCCACAAACTCTCCCTTCTCGTCAAACCAAAAGATATCAACTTCAGTAATATCTGTCCCGAATAAGTTGGCCCTAAAAACCAACCTTCCATTGCAATCCTTTTCATACAGTTCAGGCTCAAACCTTACTGCATCCGCAATCTCCACTGTCACCGTTTTGGTAATGGGACAAAAAGATTCTGAGATGTTGGATGGAAATGAAGTAAAAGAATACTCTCCAAATTGATCAATTATCAAAGGAATATCTTTTGAAACGGTAATCTGATCTCCATTTGGTCGGATAACTTCGTAAAAAAGATCCAATTCCGATTCCGGAAAATATTCAAAGCTTTCACAAATAATCAGCTTCTCCGGTAATTCAAAATCAGCAAATTCAGAATTTTCAGCAATTGAAACAAAAGCTCTCCCGATTTCACAATTAAGATCATTGAAAACAACGGATTCATAAGTTCCGGGATTTTGAATTGAAATTTGAGTCTGATCTTCAAAATCCTGCAATTCCGAAACATTCCCGTCCAAATCAATAAAATACCAAAGAATCCTGGAGGAAAACCCGCCCAAATCAGTCACTAGGGTAATTGAGGAATCCGAACCCGGGCAGAGTACTCCTGCTTCCATCAAGATATCCAAATTGACAACAGGCTTATTTACAATAAATGATTTTGGAGGCATGGGGCAGGATTCCGAGTTTTTTGGTTGTACATCCAACTTGAATTCGCCGTGGGAAGTCGGGAAAAGGATTTCACCTGTACCAACTATCTGATTGTTTTCGTTAAACCACCTGATATCGACCTTACTTGGATCCGAACCAAAAAGATTTACTTTGAACTGCTGATTGCCAAAACAATCCTTTGAAACCAATTCAGGTTCATATGCTACAGGAGAAGTCAAATTGACTATAAAACTGGATTCTCTGGGACAGAAAGCTCTCTCTAAATCAGCATCAATACCTTTCAGGGTATAAGTACCTTCTTGATTCAGAACAAATGATTCTCCTGCTTTTTTGATTTCTGTTGAATTATCGGGAAATGTCAAGGTGAAAATCAGATCCTCATTGGTATCGGGGATAAAATCAAATGTTTCACAAACGGTAATCCTTGTTGGCACTGAAAAAGAAACCTGTCCCTTACTTTCAATTCTGATTCTTTCAGGACTTGGATTTACACAACCTTCTTGATTTATAATTTCAAAATAAAAATTCCCGGAAGGACCCGTGAATTCAAACTCATTATTTTCTATTGCTCCTGACTGTATTGAAACTCCATTCGAATTGTAAATTATAAAATTCCTGCCTACCCCTTCCTCCAGCATTTTAACTTTAAAACTTCCATTTATCTTCCCTGTTTCATTGCAGGTTTCACCAATGATTTCTTCAAGTGAATAAAGCAAATCAGGTCCTGGATTTGAATGGGGTACAGCTGCAGACCTTCCAGTGGTACAGGAGCCTATTCCTCCGGATGCTCTATATACCCCAGCTTTCAAGCCCGATATCCTAAATTCCTCACCTTGCTTGAGATTAAATAAACGGGTAAGATTTTCATTATCTTTCCTTAATTGCACATAATCCAAATCCACTGAAGGAAGAATGACCAAAACTCCATCTTCGCTACCACAGGTTTCAGACCCACTTTCAAAATAAAAACGGAAACTTGGCTGCACAATTAAATTTAAAGTTACTGAATCTGATAATTTGCAATATTCATTAGCGCTATTATCAACTTCAAAAATAATATCGTAATTACCTGGACCATCCAAAACACCTCTTCTAAATACCAATTCATTACCTTCACCCAATAATTCCTTCACTTCAGTTCCTTCCTTTTGATAAAACCAACTTCCGAAAGCTCCACCACTTGCTGACACGGTAATATCCGTTCCGGAAAAACAAACCTCAGATTCACTTATGGAAATAGAATAATCTTTTGGCTGATACACAAAAGTAGAAAGACTTAAATGGCAAACTGGAGTACCTAGTTCTCCGCTTGTTTTGTTGAAATCTACCCTGTAATTATCAGGTTTATCAACTACTATCGAATTTTCGGTTCCAATAGTATTTCCATTACCATCAAACCATTCAATTTGATAGGAACTCACATCAGATTCAGGATTGAGCAATGTCAGGGTAGCTGTTCCATTCTCGCAAAGCAAATACGAACCCGCCAAGACCAAATCAGGATCAGGATTGATTTTGATTGTTTTTGTGCCGGAAAACATCTGATTTGCGCCTCTCCTTACTGTCAATTCTATATCAAAAAAACCCGCCTCAGAGAAAGTATGGTTAAAAGTTTGAAAAGCCCCAACCCTATCCACCAAAATACTTCCATCGGAATGAATGACTCTCCACCTAAAAACATCTGTAGACAAACCTCCTCCAAAGAATTCTCCAATTACATTTCCATTATACATACACAATTCATTCGGACCTGTGATGGAAAAATTTTCATCCGTCTGATAAAACATAGCATGTACAGACTCGAATTCTTCTTTTTCGAAGGCAGTTTTCAGAATGGATGCGAAACCTCCATTAGTAAATAAACCAAAAAGGACAATAATGAAAAGTGACTTTTTCATGTATATCTGTAAATTTATTTTCTGCGAGAATAGATTTCAAATCTACATGATTTTATCAAACTAAAAAAGAAAAATGTTATTTAAAATACATTTTTTTTTATTTGAAAAACATTTTACTGGATTTTTATTTAATTTTAAACCTAAACCAGGCACTTTTAACCTATTGTAATTCAATAAATTAAGTGATTAGGTTTCGCACGAAAAAATTACCTGACAAATCTCCAAACACCTTTGGAATCTTCTCCGGCAAATTCATATTTTTCATCATTAAACCCTTTCAGCAATTCGGGTTCAGTGATTTTATTTTTTATGATATGGTTTACCATCATTCCCCTTGCCTGTTTGGCAAAAAATCCGACCACCTGGTATTTCCCGTTTCTAAACTCCTGAAAAACAGGCGTGATAATCGGGCTTTTTATCTCCTTTTGATCCACGGATTTAAAATATTCCTGGGATGCCAGATTAATGATCGGGTCACCTTTAGCTACTTCATTGATTGCTTTTGAAATCCTTTTCCCCCAAAACTCATAAAGGTTTTTCCCATTTTTGTTTTCCAGCCTTATTCCCATTTCCAACCTATAAGGCTGCATCAGATCCAAAGGCTTTAGAAGTCCATAAAGCCCCGATAAAATCCTTAAATTATTTTGAGCAAAATCAAACTCATCTTTTGAAAAATTCTCCACATCAATATGTGTATAAACATCCCCCTTAAAAGCCAAAAGTGCCTGTTTGGAATTATTCAAATCAAAAAAATTTTGAAATTCGATGTACCTTTTTTTATTCAATTCAGCAAGATTGTCACTGATGTCCATCATCTTTTTTAAATCATGAACAGATTTTTTTTTCAAAATTGACACAAGTTCCAAAGTGTCTTTTTGAAAATCCGGAAGCGAGTGAAATTCGATATTGGTTGTACTTAGATCTAAAGTTTTTGCAGGTGAAATAAGAGTAATCATAATACTACTTTTGATAATTAATCAATAACCACTATTGATTTAATAATTTTATTTGATACGTTTTGTTTATTGCTTTTATATTGAACAACCACGGGGTATGTCCCAATAGGTACAATCTGTCCATTGACAGTCCCATCCCAAAAACAGATGCCAACTTCTCCGTTAATGTTTCTTTGCTCACAATAGAAAATCAGTTCTCCCCATCTATTGAAAATAAACACCTCCAATTCATCAATAAAATCATTGGTGTAAACCACAAAATGTTTGTTCGGATCGGTAGGAACAATCGCATCAGGGAATCTGACTCTCAAAGCACAATCTTCAATTATTTCAAAGTTGATGATAAACTCGCAACCCAATACATCTGATACTACCAATTCATAAATTCCAGGAAGTGTTGGAGTGAAATTTGCTGATGTGGCAAGGGTATCGCCATCCAAAATCCAAGCATAGTTATCAAAGCTCCCCGGATCAAGTATGGTCACAACATCTTCTATCGCACAAATAGTATAACTCGGCAAAAGCACTGGTGGTTCAACAAATGATTGGGTAATTTGAATCTGCTCTCTAGCCAATTCACATCCATAAATACTTGTAAGTACAACTTGGAAAACTCCATCTTCAAATACAGTAATTGATTCCGAGCCATCTTCTTCAGGCAGAGGAATTTGGGTATTCCCTTCAACTCTAAACCAATTAATCTCGGTTACCAAAGTAAAGTCGGCTACAGCAGTAATAACAGTAAAGGTATCTTCGGCACAGAATGGCAAAGCTTCTAATTCAAGATCCACACTGTCAATAAATTCCTCAACTTCAAACTCAATGATGTTTGTTGGACAAAGCCCTCCACTTCTTGGTTGAACTTCTACGGAATACAAACCTGCATTGGGCGGAAAAAACTGCTGATCCCTGCCCACGATTTGTCCTGATTCGTCTCTCCAAAAGAAATTGGCATTGTTCGGATTGAAACCAAACAAAACAACACTATAAGAAACACCCAAGTCACAATCTACAATAGGTTCGGTTAATGAGAAATCTATAGGGTCAGATATCTGAACCTGCACCAATACTATTTCACTAGGACATAAAATCCCATTCGGATCGAATGCCTGGAAAGTATATATACCGGTAAATTCCAAAATAAAGCTACCATCTTGTTCTTGCTGAATGGGGTTTCCTGTTGGTCCGATTACTGTAAAGGTAAGGTCTTGACCTGTTGGAGGCTCATAGACAAACCTACCACAAGCATTCAAATCAGTGGGAACTGAAAAAACCACCCTTTCTGCTATTTCAATGATATAGGTTTCAGTATCAGTAACTGCGCAGCCCAGTTCATCCTCCAATACCAGCAGATAACTTCCTCCTGCCAACTCAATGTTCAAACTATCTACATTAGCAAAAGTATCTGTGATTTCCTGTCCATCTTCCTGTCTGATGATACGATATGATCCCGATTGGGGACCTTGGGTAAACCGAACAACAAGTTCACCATTGTTTATTCCCGTGGGCGAGCATGTCTCAGGTGTTACTGACACTTCGTAATCTGAGATACCAGTAGGAGGATTCAAATTCTGTACAACTACAGGAAGTGTAAATTCACAACCTGCATCATTTAAAGCTTGTATTGTATACAATCCGGGCTCAAGATCTGTAAAAACCGGCAAAACATCACCTGCACTTACATTGGTGAATGACTGACCGGTTTCGAGTACCGTCACCAAATCAGCATCTCCCAACATTGTTACTTCGAAGCTTCCATTAGCCGCAAGACAATCATCGGCATCTGTCAGTACCACAGCTTCCATTGCAGGCAAAGGCCATACCAGCAGCTCTAACATTTTTTCCACCACGCATCCAGCTAATATCGGATCTTCTGTCACAAAAATGATTTCATAAATACCAGGAGATGGTAGAGTACTTGGAACTAATTGCAGTTCAAAGAATTCGCCTAAAGGAACTCTGTTTTGGGTTCCTTGGGCCTGATAAAACCATTCTCCGGATACAGGAGTGTCCGGAGCAAACACCACCAAAGATTCATCGTAGCAGACTTCTTCTGCACTTTGGGTGAGTTCAAACTCAAATGCAGGCCCAACAAAAACCGAAGCGGTCGAAGGGCAGGGATCAAAGAATTCAGGATCTGCATCTGCAGGAATTCGGTGAGAAACTATAACTGTGAAAATACTTTCTTCATTGACAAAAATGGTATTGGAATTTACATCACCAAACAATTGGCCTGCCGCATTTCTCCACTCAAAATCATATAATCCTTCTGCCGGATCATATCCATCTATAGCAGTCAGACTTATTGGGTTGCCCAGGCAAAGTGTCTCGGCCTGTGGCAAGGTGAGTTCAGGTGGTGCTACTACCAAAACTTCCAAAAATGCTTCATAAAAATCCGGATCTCCACACCTATCCACACGCAAAGTCACAGTGTAATTTCCTGGGCGCGAAAAATCATGCTCCAAGCTTTGAAAATTCTCACCGGGCCCTCCGAAATTGGTCAAATCAGCCTCTCCATCTTCATGGACTATTGTCCAGAAATAACTGTCAATATCGGGCTCGCCCCCACCTTCAAATAAGCCCAAAGCTCCTGAATTGGGATCTAGGCAAAGTCTGTCAGTTCCTCCTAATTGTGGTTCAGGAATACTGCTGCCTGATTGTTGGACAAAGGAAGGTAGACCCAAATTGGTGGTGCCTAAAAGCGTGGAAGTACCATTTTCAGTATAGGTGCTGTTATTACAATCTTGGCCGGAATTGATGGTCCCTAACACATTTTGTCCTGGTCTTGCAACATAAATCTGGCCATCAGGACCTATCTGTAAAGCTCCAAATGGACCCGAGGTGCTCAAAACATTTCTAACCGAAGAATTTAAAATGCAATTTTCTCTAGCTGCTCTTGTATTTGCATTTTCGAAACATTGACCACAAGCAGGGGGCGTATCACTGGTACTTTCCGGGCTTTGGATCAAAAACTCCTCAACCTTTCCACTGCCTCCACGGTAGGAAACATAAGCCCTGCTTCCGTCATTTGAAAATTCAAGTCCGTATATCTCATCATTATTACATCCCAAATCCAATAATGCATACTCTGTCATGATGCCGGTACTCTGATCAAAATCAAAAATCTCCAATCTACTGCAACTTCCATCCTGAATGGTGACAGCCACTTTACTTCCATCGGGACTGAACTTCATGGTGCCTACACCTGTATTGAATCCGTGATTGGACCCAACGGAGGAAAAAACAGGGCTACCGATGCCATGGATTGATACAGGATATGCTCTAAAGGTATTGTTTCCCAATTCATGAAATAAAACCCATGTTGTATCACCTGATGCCAAAGCAGCAGAGTGCTCTGTACTTGGGCTAAAAAGAAAGTTATCTTTTGTTACCACATTCCCAACACCCGTTGGATTCTCCACTTTAATATCAACCACTGAAAACTTAACCTGATTGCTTCCATCTGAGGCCTGTTGTGTCGTAAATAGGTAAAAAATAGTTTCATCCTGAGGAACAGGGACTGCCAAAACACTTTGGGTAGATTGATTGCTCCCTCCAATGCTATCCCCGTTTGCCATAAGGTTTCCATTAAGGTCCCACACGGATTCTCCATCTGTAAAGAAAAGTACCTGGCCGGATTCATCAGAAATAGTGGTGGTACCTGCCGGGATATTCTGGTTGTGACCAACAGGCCTGGGGACAGGACCATTTGGATCATTGGGGTCAGGATTGAAATCAAGCCCTGCACCGTCACCAAAATACCAAACATTATTACTTTGATCATCCAAATCCCAAATTCTGACCCTTATACTACCATAAGCATAGCATTCAGAGCCGGGTTCTCTTACAAGAACCCAATAAAGACCGGGAAGATCCACACAATTGTCCTTATCACTTCTCCACTCCCTTATATTGGACCAGAAGTATTCATAGTTTTCAGTTTGACCACCTTGCCCGCCTTGTCCGCCCTGTCCTTCACCTTGTTGAACTTCCAAAAGTGAGCCTATATCTACGCAAGCACCCTCACAGACAGTAGTGTCCTGTGTACTGAATTGTACCTGAAGATCGTTGGGTTTAAGAGTTATTGTTTTATCTACTGTAGTTGTGGATCCATCAGCAAATGTAACTGTAAGACTAACCTCTATACTTTGTTCTGATGTAGCTTCTTCGGGAATAAGGAGATGTTCTTGGGTAAAGTCAATGTCTATAGGAACTCCATCTTCATCAACCAATGGTGGCGTAAAAGTCCATTCAAAACTAACAGGTCTATAATTTTCCGGAGTGATTAAGCTGGTTAACTGAATCGGATTATTGGCACAAGGCTCATCTGGCGTCCAAGTAAAATCTACGGTCGGGTTGACATCTTGATTCGGTGCAAATTGAGGGAAAATCCGCCCACAGAAATCAGTCCCATCAAATGGGTCTTCATCCAATTCCATCTCAGCCAAATCCTCAATATCAGGATTTTCTACCCTGCCAATGAGTTGAGGACCACCAATTACTTCTTCATAGATATAATATAAATTGCCATCAGGGCCTACTTTGACATCATAAATTTGATAGACATTATTCTCAAGGGGAATCACTTCAGGATTTGCGGAGAGGTCGTTGGAAGGAACTCTTACCAATTCATCTTCTCTGGAGAAATAAATAAAATCCCCATCCGGTGAAAATGATGCCCCACCAAAATCACTTCCATTGCTTGATTCGGAAATAGACTCAACTGCTCCAAAATTTCCGCTTGCGGTATCAAAATCAATTACTTGAATGTCCTGATTAGGGTCTTCTGGAATTAATATGATTTTTTGAGAGGACTCGTCAAAAATCATCGCTTTTGGCGTGAAAGAAATACCTGTATTTGAAGTCAGAATAAATTCCCCCTCATTATCCCCTAATCTTCTGGAAACCAAACTGCCTCCTTCAAAACTGATCAGGTATGAAGGTGATTGTGGGGTTTTAACCACCAAGATGGGCCCAGAAACCGCTCCTGAAATCACTTGGTCTTTTGCAATGATTTCACCCAAAGGAGGTTCATTCCCGACTGCTTGTCCAGGTGCATTCATATCGATTAGCGCATATTGCATATCACCTGCAGGATTTAGATAAAAAATGTAATATAATCTATCTCCGTTTGGGTCATAATCCAATACTCCGACTGCCAAATCCTGATGCCCGTTAATATTGCCGTTTATCCCGGGCGCCACTCCCTCGAGAATTTCATTGTTGGCGTCATATACCAAAACTCCGTTGGAGTAAAAAACCACATTTCCCGAGATGGGATCAATGGCGACTATATTGTTGTTTTGTCCGATAATAACTCCTGCTGGAAGCTCCCTCACAATAGGGTCACCACCCTTTCCAAAAGAAAGAATATTGTTCTGACCTGTTCCGCACTCTCCAAAAATCCATTCATTGTTATTAAATCCCTGCGAAAAAGAGTTGCTCGAATACAGGAAAAAGCTTAGTAAAATAACTAACCTAAAAAATAAAATAAATTTTATGGAATTTATAAGGCTTTTCATAATTTACACGTTGCTTACTAAACAACAAAATGTTGCAAACGTTTAGAAGCTGGGTTTAATCACTAACATAACGAATAACTACTTGCAAAGGTCTTATTTACTTCGTCTTTTTTTTATTCCCTTGATTTTAGGTCTTGGGACGGGTAATCTCGCAGCACAGGATCCGCAATATAGCCAATATTACGCAGCTCCTTTATATCTAAATCCGGCTTTTGCAGGTTCTGAATTGATGCCAAGATTTGGCGCCAATTACCGAAATCAATGGCCCGGTTTGGATGCGCAGTTTACAACTTTTTCTGCATATTTTGATACATATCTGGATGACTACAACAGTGGTGTAGGTTTTATGGTAATGAATGATGTGGAAGGAGGAGCCAATTTAAGGTCCTTTACTGCAGCAGGATTATACTCTTATGAATTAAGAGTGGGTGAAAATGCTTACTTTAGACCAGGGTTCCAGGCAGCTTATATCAGAAGAGATATTGGCTTTTTTGACAACCTTGTTTTTGCAAATCAAATCAATCCATCTGACCCGTTTGGAGATCTTCTGCCAAGTACAGATTTGCCGGGTTCAGGAGAACCTGTCAACTTAGTCTCTCTGTCTTTTGGAGGCCTCTTTTTCACTGACAAATTTTGGCTCGGCGTATCCGCGCATCATGTTAACGAACCCAATCAGTCTTTTATTGAAGGTGTAAGTAATTTACCTGCAAAATTTTCTGTCCATACCGGCTATAGGATATCTCTTGGATCAGGAAGTTACCGCAGTGACTTCACCCATATGCGCAAAGAAAGGTTCTTGCTCCCAACAATAAATTATAAAAAACAGGGTCCTTTTGAACAATTGGACATCGGAGCCTATTTACATATGGAGCCGTTGAATCTCGGCATATGGTATAGGGGGCTTCCCTACAAACCAGTCGAACAACAAAATAATAGAGATGCCATTGTATTTATGGTCGGATTCAACTTACCTTCAGGAATGAGTATGGGATACAGCTTTGATTATACAGTATCCCAGTTGGGTATACAATCCGGAGGGGCACATGAAGTCAGTATTGCTTTCCTATTAGCCGACAGAAACCAATCCAAAACCAGAAAAAGAGATACAATGCTTCCCTGTCCTAAATTCTAATTGTAAAATGGAGCCAATTTGGATCAAATACCTGATATTGGGTATTATTAGCTTTGGTTTTATCTCAGAAAAAACAATCAGTTATCTAAATATCAAAAGACCTGTTCCTGCAATACCAAAAACCTTGGAACAGTATGTAAGTCTGAAAAAACTCAAAGAAGCCAAGTCTTATCATTGGGCCAATTTTGAATTTGGAGTTCTGACAAGTACTGTTGTTTTTATCATTACTTTTGCTTTTATATATTTTGGATTTTTTGGATGGCTTGATGCGTGGTTGGCTGATAAAATAAGCCATCCCATAATTCTTTCTTTGGTTTATTTTGCTGTTGTATTTATAGGATCAGATTTACTTTCTATTCCTTTTGATTATTATCATACCTTTACAATCGAAGAGAAATTTGGATTTAACAAATCCACAAAAAAAACATATCTACTCGATAAACTAAAAGCCTACGTAATTTCGATTGTTGTGGGCGGAGGCCTTTTGGGATTGTTGTTGGTATTGATACATCAAATGGGCAAAGATTTTTGGTGGCAGTTTTGGTTGATTTCAGCATTTTTTATGATCGCTGTAAATCTTTTTTATACAGCTTGGATTTTACCCTTGTTCAATAAACTTACTCCTTTGGAAGATGGGGAATTAAAGAAGCTTATTGTCAATTATGCCAAATCGGTCAACTTTCCCTTAGACAATATTCTTGTAATGGATGGGAGCAAAAGATCTTCCAAAGCCAATGCTTTCTTTTCAGGGTTTGGCAAGAGAAAAAAAGTTGTCCTTTACGACACTTTAATCGAACAGCATCCGCCTGACGAACTGGTGGCTGTCCTTGCCCATGAAATAGGTCACTATAAAAAAAGACACATCATCTGGGGAATGTTAGTGTCGGTGGTTCAAGTTGGTATATTACTTTTCATTCTTGCCCAGTTTATTCACAGCGAAAACATGAGCCTCGCATTAGGTGGCAGCCAAATGGCAATTCATCTTAATATCATAGGTTTTACCATCCTTTTCTCACCAATATCCTCCATTTTAGGAATCGGAATGAACTTGCTGAGTAGGAAAAACGAATTTGAAGCTGATGCTTATGCCAAGGAAACTTATGATGGAAAACCTTTGGCAGAAGCCCTCAAAACACTTTCTGTCAATACCCTGAGCAACATCAATCCGCACCCCCTCTATGTTTTTCTCAACTACAGCCATCCGCCTTTACTTCAAAGACTGGAAAAACTGGAGAAATAATTACCACCATTCACAGAAATTTTTAATATTATTTTTGATTTATGAGTCCTAACACGCTCAAATATTTTCCTGCCCTCAAGTTTGTGAACAATCCAAAATTAAAACTTACTGCGATTTTTACATCTTTTTTGAAATTTCATGTAATGCAATGATTGATTGAGTAAGGTAAATTTGAAAATAATTTATTCAGAATATAAACCCGAGGAAACGTGAACCAACAAGAAAACGAAAACCGCAATTCTCAGCATGAGGACAAGTCTATTCAGAAAACCAATGAAGAAAGCGGACGAAATGACCTGAATCCAACTGATCGCGATGAAAGAGACTCTGACCGCGAATTTGAACTTGATGAAGATAAAGAGAGAAACCTTGATATTATTTCTAAATCCAAAGATTCTGACAAAGATAGAAACAGAAGCGACAAGGATACAGGAAGAGAACTACCTTCTCATGAGGATCCAAACGTTAATGCCGATAAGGCACGTCGTAATGAAAAATTCGGAACGATGAGAAATCAACCCAATAAAAGGTCAGTTGGGTCGGATAAATAGAGAGTCGTGATTGCCCAACCCTCCCCAAAATTCAGGAGGGTTGCTTTTTCTCATTTTCTGAAAAAACGAAAAATCTATTCCAAGTACCATTTGCTAATAATATGGATTGCAAAATGCGGCTCAAGGACATAAAGTGGATTCTTAATCAGAACCAATATCATTTTTACAGTATACTTTTTTTTACAAATTCCTCTTATTCAATTCCTCCACTGCATGATTTGCTGCCCTTGCAGTGATGGCCATAAACATCAGAGTCGGATTTTGGGTACTGGTGCTGGTAAAACTGGCACCATCGGTAACGAAAACATTTTTGCAACTGTGCAGCTGATTCCATTTATTCAAAAGCGATGTTTTTGGATCTTTTCCCATTCGAACTCCGCCCATTTCGTGGATATCAGATCCAGGTGCGGCATGGGAGTCTTCTACTTTGATATTTGTAAATCCAGCCTTCTCATACATTTCGGTTTGCTGCTCGATAAAATCAGCTGTCATTTTATCATCATTGTCCTTCCATTCCACCGAAAGGATGATTTTTGGAATACCATATTTATCTGTTTGATCTGTACTGAGACGCATATGGTTGGATTCTATGGGAACCGTCTCCCCTTGCATCCATGCTGCTAGGTGCCAGTTCCCATATTTTTGGTTCAGCAAATTATCTCTCAATTCATGTCCGATCATACTGGTATCTGAACCTAAACCTCTACCTCCTGACATCCCTATGGAATATCCCCGAAGAAAATCCGTCTCCTGTTTGAAAACATTTCGGAATCTCGGAACATAAGCATGTCCGGCATGCCTTCCTGCCGTAGCCTTATCGAAATACCCTTCAAAAGTGGCATTCCCCTTTCCTCTATAATTATGGCAAGCCAAAAACTTACCCATCAAACCGTTGTCATTTCCAAGTCCGTTAGGAAATCTGGAAGATTTGGAATTCAACAAAATTGCATTGGAAGCAATGGTTGAAGCATTGACAAAAATAATTTTGGCATAAAATTCCATCGCCTCCTTGGAATGTCGATCAATTATCCTAACCCCTACTGCGCGCCCCTTGGACTCATCATATAGGATGGATTCCACTACAGCGTCCGGCCGAATTGTCAGATTCCCCGTCTTTTCCGCCCAAGGCAAAGTGGATGCATTGGCAGAGAAGTATCCTCCATAAACACAGCCTCTGTTACACATTCCCTGATTCTGACATTTATACCTACCTTGCTGTCGGTGGATTTCTTGAGGATCTGTCAGATGGGCGCACCTGCCTTGGATCAGGTGGCGATTCCCATAATTTTTCTTTAACTGTTCCTTATAGTGGTTTTCAATGCAACTCAATTCAAATCCTGGCTGAACGATAGAATCCGGGAGTTCTGGTAAACCATCCCTGCTTCCTGCTATACCCGCAAAGGTCTCCACATAATCCAACCATGGTTCAAGGTCTTTGTACCGAATTGGCCAGTCTACCGCAAAACCATCCCTCGCAGGACCTTCAAAATCATAATCAGACCATCTTTGGGTTGCCCTTGCCCAAAGTAGGGATTTTCCGCCCACATGGTAGCCCCTAAACCAGCGGAAAGGCTTTTCTTCTATTATTGGCTGCTCATCATCAGCCATGGCCCAATGTAATGTTTCCTCTCTTAACCATCTCCCACCTCCTAATCCCGACCGCTTCTCGATTGGCACTGTACCTCTGAATTCAAACTCCCAAGGCGCTTTGGAAGCAGTTGGATAATCCTCCACATGACGGACCATCCGACCTCTTTCAAGGACAAGGGTTTTTAATCCTTTTTCAGTGAGTTCCTTGGCAGCCCAGCCACCACTTGCGCCTGAACCTATTACTATGGCATCATAGGTGCGTTTTTCTTTTGAATTTTGCAACATCATAATTTAGGTTAAGCTTGAGAAGGAACTTCTATACATCCATTGAAAAAACCAGGAGCAACCTGATAGCCTCTATAGTCAGCCATCACCTCCTTCACGGTAGTAAATCCTGTAATGGTCTGGGATTTTATCAGATCAAAGAATTTTTTCTCTTCTTCAATCAAAGAAGAATCCAAAGAAAGCAACATCCTTTCCCGCTCATCCTGGCTAGCGCTATCAAATGATTTCCCCAAATCGGTTCTTGATTTTTTGGACAATGAGGCCAGCAGCGCCTTGATCATATCCTGTTGTTCTTTTTCGTAGCAATGCTCGAAAAGCCGTATTAAAAACTTGTCAGTTCCGGTACTTAAGGCACCAATAGGCTTCGAATCAGGGGTTGGGACTTTAGGAGGAAGACCTTCAGGAATAATCGTATCTGCGATAGCGGAAATCAGTTTTTCTTCCATGAAAGTGAAAAAGCCTTTATGGGTCAATTGGTCAATAAGTTGCCATTTCCAATCTACTATCACCAATCCGGCAATACCTGTTAAAGTACCACCGAGGATTTTAAGTGATTTTCTTCTGTCCATAAGTGTTATTTTGGGATGTAATTAGTATGTAAGATAAGGTATAGCTTTTTAAAATAGTATATTCTAAAACCTAAAATCTATCAATGGAAAATGGAAGGGACTGATGGGAGGAATGAACTTGGGAACTTCAAAAATAAAGCCCGCCTAAGAATCCCCCGATTTCAATTTTTAATTAAATTTACTGCTAAATATGACGGGGAAAATAGATTTTAACTTGGATTGGCTATTGGGTACTGACTATATGCAACCCATGAATTTTCTGATCATTGCCTTACTCTTGTTTTCAGGGATTTTTATACGGTATTTAATTTTGGCCATGGTCTACCATGAGTTGGTTTACAAAAAAATTGGTGATTACCAACCTTATCGAAGGCTACACCAACAAATCAAAATACCGCAGGTGAAAAAGGAAATTTGGTATTCTTTTTTGGGAGCGGTTATTTTTGCAATCTCAGGTACATTATTACTGATTTTTTGGCAGCAGGGATTTACCAAGTTGTATACAGACCTTAAGGTTAAGGATTTGATATGGATACCCGGCAGCTTTTTCTTAGCGCTTTTTATCCATGAAACTTATTACTATTGGCTCCACAGGTGGATGCACCGACCAAAGGTGCTCCGACACTTTCATCACATTCACCACAATAGTCTTTATACGAGTTCCTTTACTTCTTTTTCTTTTCATCCGATAGAGGCGGTTTTTCAGGCGGTATTTTTACCGGTTTTAGTTCTCTTCCTTCCAATGCATTTTACAGTTTTACTGGCATTGTTGGTGACTATGTCCATCACAGCAGTGATCAATCATGCCGGTGTGGAAATATATTCCAGTTCGGCTATCCAGTCTCCAATATCCAGGTGGATGGTCGGTGCTACCCACCACGACATGCATCATTTGAAATACCGATGCAATTATGGCCTATATTTCACATTCTGGGATGTATGGATGCGTACAGAAGATCCTGGTTTTGTGCAGCGTTTTATTGACCATACCTCGAAGAAAGATCTTGAAAAAGTCAAGTCAAAATCCTGAGAGATTAAAACAAAAAAAAGAGAATATTGCAATGATGCTTTATATTTCTTGGGATACTAAATATTGATCCTCTAATAAATCTTTAAATTGAATATTCAAAATAAATCCAATCTTATGAAAAAGTTAAGCGTTATTTTTATTCTGTTGCTTTTGGGAGACCCCAGTTTCCTTTTGGCTCAAACGACCCCCAATGTAAATGGAACATGGATCATGCAGGTAGAGACTGATGCCGGAAGCGGTTCACCGACTTTTGTTCTAGAGCAGGTAGATGCCACTAATCTGAAAGGGACCTATTCAGGTCTATTGGGAAGTTCTGATGTAAAGGGGACACTTAAAGGCAATATCATTCATTTGGAATTCAAAATCAGTGGCGAAACCATTGAGTATGAAGGTGTAGTAGATGGAGACGAATTGAAAGGTAAAGTAAAATTGGGATCAATGGCTGAAGGAACTTTTACAGGAAAGAAGAAAAAGACTGATTGAAAGAAAGTTCATTAAATCAAAAAACCCGGAAATACCGGGTTTTTTGATTTAATGCGACTTGAGGATTAAAGCCTCTTGATCCTGATATTTCTGAACCAAACTTCATCTCCATGGTCTTGAAGGGCAATTTTCCCTTTTTTGTATTTACCAAAACCAGGCATGTCTTTGAATTTTGAATTGGCTACCATCTCTTCCCATTCAGGAGTCCACATCGTGGTAGATACCACCATCACTCCATTCAAATGCAATTCCAATTTACCGTCTTTTGCAATGATTTCAGCAAGATTCCATTCTCCGACAGGTTTGACCGTTTCCTCACTTGATTCGATCAGGTCATAAAGATCTCCTGCACGGTGAGTTGTAATTTTGGCATCAGGATGTCCATCGTTGTCCAAAACCTGCATTTCCGGACCGGTCATCCAAGGATATGCATATTCAGAAGAATCTTTCACAAAGAAAATAATACCGGAATTTCCATTTGGAGCAATTTTCCATTCTACTTGAAAATGATAATTTTCAAATTCCTCGTTGGTCACGATATCACCGCCATCTCCTGTTTGCCAACCGTCTTTGTTTTTGGCATCCAGATAGATGGCACCGTCTTGGACTTTCCATGCCTTACCAACTTCTCCACCTCCATATTTGGACCAACCTTCAAATGTCTGCCCATCAAATAGACTTTCCCAATCACTTTCTTCCACAACTGTTTCGGTTACTTCATCCACTTGCTTTTCTCCTCCGCCACAGGCAAAAGCTGAAAAAGCTGTTGCAAATAATATGAATAATGATTTCGAATAGCTCATTACTTCAAAATCAAAACGTATCTGACAATAGTTTCCACGTCTTCCTTACTCAAATGTGGATGCGCAGGCATAGGCACTTCTCCCCAAACTCCTACATTTCCTTGAATAACATGGGAGGTCAACAATTCCACATTTTCCTCAGTATTTTCATATTTGGCAGCGACATCAGCATAAGAAGGCCCAACGATTTTCCTCTGGATCATATGGCAAGCCGTGCATCCTGCTTCTTTTGCTTTAGCGGAACCTGCAACAAAAACAGGATCGTCTTTATATTTCTCCTCTAAGCTGACAGGGGCTGCTGCAGGAGGTGGAGTAGAAGTACTTGTTTCTGTGGAAGAACTTGATCCCCCACCACCACAAGAGTAAGTCAAAGCTGAAACGGCAATTAAGCCAATGGTCAATGATCTAATAATTTTCATAATTGATATAAATATGGATAATAAGTTAAATTCCTAATATTTTTTTGTTAAATGCCTCATCAGCACCTGTTCCCGCAAAATCATCAAAGGCTTTTTCTGTGACCCTTATGATATGGTCTTCTATAAACGGAGCACCTTCTATGGCGCCTTGTTCAGGATGCTTGATAGCACATTCCCATTCCAAAACTGCCCAACCATCATAATTGTATTGGGAAAGTTTGCTAAAGATACCACTAAAATCTACTTGACCATCTCCCAAGGAACGGAATCTTCCCGCACGGTCTACCCATCCTTGGAAACCGCCGTATACCCCCTGTTTTCCAGTAGGGTTAAATTCGGCATCTTTCACATGGAACATTTTGATCCTATCATGATAAAAATCAATGAATTGTAGATAGTCCAAGCACTGCAAAACAAAGTGGCTCGGATCATAGAGAATATTTGCCCGCTTGTGGTTATTCACTTTTTCCAAAAACATTTCGAAGGTAATGCCATCATGAAGATCTTCCCCGGGATGAAGCTCATAACAGACATCAACCCCATATTCATCAAAAGTATCCAAAATCGGGGTCCAACGTTTTGCCAGTTCAGTGAATCCAGTCTCCACCAATCCCGCAGGTCGCTGCGGCCAGGGATATACCGTATGCCACATCAAAGCACCTGAGAAAGTTGCGTGTGCCTTCAATCCGAGGTTAGCCGAAGCCTTAGCTGCAAATTTCAATTGTTGGGTAGCCCATTCGGATTTCCCTTTGATATTCCCTGCTAAATTAGAAGGCGCAAAACCATCAAATAACTCATTGTAAGCAGGATGAACTGCCACCAATTGACCTTGGAGGTGAGTGGACAGTTCGGTGATTTCCATCCCAGCATCATTGACTACGCCTTTGATTTCATCGGCATAGGTCTTACTTTCAGCAGCTTTTTGAAGGTCTATCATCCTTCCGTCCCAAGATGGAATCTGCACACCTTTATAGCCTACATTAGACATCCATTCACAAATACTTTTTAAATTATTGAATGGCGCCACATCATCAGCAAATTGCGCCAAAAATATCGCCGGTCCTTTAATGGTTTTCATAGGTTTATTTTATTTATGATTGAAAGATTTTAAAATTTTAATTACTTGTCCGCCTTGGCGGATTGAAAATTACAGATTATAAGATTGGAAAGATTTCCCCGCCTTTGTCCTTGCGCTTCTAGGATCTCGCTTTATGCTATTTCTTGGCTCTTGTTTCTTGGATCTCGGCTCTCGCTTCTTGATTCTTGATTCTTGTCTCTCGCATCTCGCCTCTCCCCCTCAATATTCCACCTCAAAAGGTGTCCATTTCTTATCAGAGGCTGAGCTTTTTAAAACATTCTCAATAAATGCCATTCCTCTGATTCCGTCTTCTGCTCCGGGGAAATCCCACCATTCAGGTTTGGGCTCCTCTCCTTTTCTAAGCGCATAAATACACCTGGCAAAGTTCCTATAAATATTGGCAAAAGCCTCGATATAGCCCTCCGGATGCCCCGCGGGAGTTCTGATATTTTCATTGGCCAAAGACCCTAAATAACCTGTCCCCGCTCTATAGATTTCATCCGGTTTGTCAGGCCATCTCAACCTCAAGGTATTATTATCCTCTTGCTGCCATTCAAGACCGGCTTTTTCTCCAAAAACCCGGATTTTCAGGTTATTTTCACAACCTGCATCAATTTGCGAAGCTGTAAGAATTCCAGAGGCATTGTTTTCAAATCTCATTAGAACTGCGCCATCATCATCAATCGGCCTGCCGTCAACCTTGATGTCCAAATCGGCACATATTTTCGCCACTTTGATTCCTGCGACATATTCAGCCAGATTAAAAGCGTGCGTTCCAATATCACCAAAACAGCCGGCTTTACCATTCCTTGCAGGGTCAGTTCTCCACTCTGCTTGTTTGTTTTCATACTCCAAAAGCTTATGAAGCCATCCTTGGGGATATTCCACATATACTTTCCTGACTTCACCAATTGCTCCATCCGCGATCATCTGCTTCATTTGTTTGATCATGGGATAACCTGTGTAGGTATGGGTCAAACAAAACAGTTTATCAGTTTTTTTGATGATCTTATAGAGTTCCTTGGCTTCATCATAATTTAAAGTCATGGGTTTGTCCAAAACAACATGAAATCCATTTTCCAGAGCTTTCTTGGCCGGGTCAAAATGTACATTATTTGGAGTGACGATACTGATGATGTCAATTCTTTCTGATTCGGGCAAAGCAAGTTCTTTAGAGATCATCTCATCATAAGAGGAATAAACCCTAGATGGATCGAGCATCAAATCCTCTCCTGCCTGTTTGGATTTTTCCGGATTACCGCTAAAAGCCCCTGCTGTCAATTCAATCAGCCCATCCATCAATGCAGCATTGCGGTGGATAGCGCCGATAAAGGCTCCCGGCCCTCCTCCGACCATTCCCATTTTCAGTTTTTTCTGAGTTGCCATTGGTTTTTAGGTATATTGGTTTTAAAGTTTATTATTTTCCTTTAATTTTCCTGAAAGATAATTTATCCTCTTTATTCCTATAAAGACGAAATCAAATAAATGATCAATTGCAGTAAGATGTTATGAATGGTAGAGAACTCAATTTCATAATACCTTATTTGTGTATCAGATTCACAAAAATTAAAATTAAGGGAAAAAGCCTGAATTTTAAACATAAAAATAATAGTTTGTCACTTCGGTATTTGAAAAAAGCCCACAATAAACCTAAAAATTATTCCCTATGATAACTGGAATCAAAGCCCGGCTTTCTTTCATGATGTTTCTTGAATTTTTTGTTTGGGGCTCTTGGTATGTAACCATGGGTACCTTTTTAGGGGCCAATCTCAGTGCAACAGGGACCCAAATCGGAGCAGCTTTTTCTACCCAATCTTTCGGGGCGATCATAGCCCCTTTCATTATTGGATTGATTGCAGATAGGTATTTTAATGCAGAGAAAATCCTTGGCATTCTTCATTTAACAGGAGCGGCATTATTATATTTTTGCTACAGCTCCAATTCATTCGTTAGCTTCTATCCATTTATTTTCATGTATATGGTATTGTACATGCCCACATTGGCCTTGGTCAATTCCATTTCCTTCAGGCAAATGAAGGACAATACCAAAGAGTTTGCACCAATCAGGGTGTGGGGCACTATCGGCTGGATAGCTGCAGGATTGGCTATCAGTTACCTTTTTTATTGGGACTCGGTCGACAGTATGAAAGATGGCCTATTGAAAAACACATTTCTGATGGCTTCTATTGCCTCTTTGGTTTTGGGGCTTTTCAGCTTTACATTACCCAAGACACCTCCAAGGGCTGATAAGAGTGAAAAAGTAAAAGTATCTGATCTATTGGGTCTCGATGCTATCAGATTATTGAAAGACCGCAATTTTGCTGTTTTCTTCATCGCTTCTATATTGATTTGTATCCCATTGGCGTTTTATTATCAGAATGCCAATCCTTTCCTGGCAGAAATCGGAGTTACTGATCCAACTGGCAAAATGACAATCGGTCAAATTTCAGAAGCTTTTTTCCTTTTGCTTCTCCCCTTTTTCTTCAAAAGATTTGGGTTTAAAACAACCTTACTCGTGGGTATGATGGCATGGGTGGTACGGTATGCCCTATTTGCAATAGGGGATGCAGGTGGCGGACTTTGGTTGTTGATTGTAGGGATAGCGCTTCATGGGATCTGTTATGATTTCTTTTTTGTTTCCGGACAGATTTACACAGATTCCAAAGCGGGACCAAAATTCCAGTCTGCTGCTCAAGGACTTATCACCCTTGCTACTTATGGCATAGGGATGTTGATTGGTTTTGGTATTGCCGGATTTGTCACTGATTTATATTTACAGTCAGATGGTACACATGATTGGCAGTCAATCTGGATGATTCCATCGGGGATTGCTATATTAGTAGTCCTGTTCTTTTTGATTCTTTTCAAGGATGAACTCAGAAACATTAAACCCATAACCAATACAATAAAATCATGACCATACTCAGCCGAAGGAACAGCTTGAAAAAAATCATTTTAGGCACAGCAGCAGCTGGAAGTCTCCCACTTATCGATGTGCAAGCCCAAGAATATAATTCTCCATTGAAAGGAAATGTCAACCATGCTGTCTGTCATTGGCCATTTAATCCTATGTCAATAGAAGAACTGTGTGTTGGTATCAAAAAAATCGGCTTCAACGCCATCGATCTGGTTGGACCAAACAATTGGCACATTTTGAAATCAAATGGTGTGGAATGTTCCCTTTGCAATGGCGCTGATATGGGTATCGTCAAGGGCTGGAACGACAAACAAAACCATGAACAATTGATTAAAGGTTATACAGAAGTAATCCCGCTGGTTTCAAAAGCCGGCTATAAAAATCTTATTGCTTTTAGTGGCAACCGAAATGGAATGGACGATGAAACCGGTCTCAAAAATTCAGCTGAAGGCCTGAAAAAAATAATGGCCCTCGCAGAAAAAAACAATGTGACCATCATTATGGAATTACTGAACAGCAGGGTAGATCATCCGGATTACATGTGTGACAAAAGTGCTTGGGGAGTGGAACTCTGTAAAATGGTGGGATCCCCAAACCTAAAATTGCTCTATGATATCTACCATATGCAGATTATGGAGGGTGATCTGATCAGGACTATTAAAAGAGACCACCAATATATTGGACATTACCATACTGCCGGCAATCCGGGCAGAAATGAAATAGATGAAACCCAGGAAATCAATTATCCTGCTGTGGTAAGAGCAGTTTTGGACACAGGATACAAAGGCTATTTTTGTCAGGAATTCATTCCCAAATCAAAAGATAAAATGGCCTCTTTGGAGCAGGCGATTAGAATTTGTGACTTATAAGAATTATTGAATTGAAAAGTATAAATTATGGCAGATCAAAATTATGATGCAATTGTTGTCGGTTCCGGAATAAGCGGTGGTTGGGCAGCAAAAGAATTAACAGAAAAAGGACTGAAAGTCCTATTGCTTGAAAGAGGACCTAATGTAGAACACAGGACAGATTACAAAACAGCCACTTTGGCGCCATGGGAAGTTCCACATCGCGGCAGAAGAACAATTCAGATGTTGGAAAACCATCCCAATTTGAGAAGAGATTATGTATTGAATGAATTGAACCTTGATTGGTGGGCACATGAGTCAGATTCACCTTATATAGAAAAAAAGCCATTTACATGGTTTAGAGGGTATCAGGTTGGAGGAAGGTCTCTTCTTTGGGGAAGGCAAAGTTATAGAATCGGAGATATTGATTTTGAGGCCAATTTAAAGGAAGGTATTGCTGTTGATTGGCCGATCAGATATAAAGATCTGGCACCCTGGTACAGCCATGTGGAAAAATTTGCCGGTATATCAGGGAACAAAGATGGCTTACCGCAACTGCCCGACGGTGATTTTCAGCCACCCATGCCTCTTAATTGTGTGGAAAAGGATGTTGCAGAAAGGGTGAAGAAAGCATTTGATGGCAAAAGATTGGTTACCATAGGAAGAGTTGCCAATTTGACTCAACCTTTGGAAGGAAGAACCCAATGCCAATTTAGAAACAAATGTTCCTTAGGCTGTCCATTTGGTGGCTATTTCAGTACCCAAGCGTCAACATTGCCCGCAGCAATGAAAACCGGTAACCTGACACTAAGACCTTGGTCAATAGTAACAAAACTTATCTATGACAAAGACAGTAAGAAAGCCACAGGAGTTGAAATTATAGATGGAGAGGACAACAAAACCTATGAGTTCAATGCTAAAATCATATTTCTCTGTGCATCGGCATTGAATTCAGCTTCTATTTTGATGCGCTCTGCCACAGATATCTGGCCAGAAGGATTGGGCAGTAGTTCCGGTGAACTGGGACATAATGTGATGGACCATCATTTTAGATTGGGAGCGAATGGTATTGCAGAAGGTTATGAAGATAAATACTATTTTGGTAGAAGACCCAATGGGATCTACATCCCAAGGTTCCGAAATGTTGATGGAGACAAGAGAGATTATATCCGTGGATTTGGTTATCAAGGCGGAGCTAGTCGCTCGGGTTGGAGCAGAAATGTGGCCGAAATGGGTTTTGGAGCACCACTTAAAGAGGCCCTCAGCGAACCAGGACCATGGAGTATGGGTATGACAGGTTTCGGAGAAATTCTTCCCTACCATGAAAACCACATCAAGTTGAGTAAAGACGTGAAAGATAAATGGGGGATTCCTGTATTGGAAATGGATGCTGAAATCAAGGAAAATGAAAAGAAAATGAGAGTGGACATGATGAATGATGCTGCTGAGATGCTGGAAGCTGCCGGATTGAAAAACGTCAAAACTTTTGATTCCGGATATACATTCGGTCAGGGTATTCATGAAATGGGAACTGCAAGGATGGGAAGAGACCCAAAAACTTCAGTACTCAATGGAAACAATCAGGTATGGGATGCCAAAAATGTTTTTGTGACAGATGGGGCATGTATGACTTCAGCTGCAGCACAAAATCCATCTTTGACTTATATGGCATTGACAGCAAGGGCTGCTGACTTTGCAGTCAATGAATTGAAAAAAGGAAATCTATAATTTAAAAAAATTGAATCATGGCAATGAATAGAAGAGATGCAATAAAAAGTGTCGCATTAATGATGGGAGGAGCAATGGTGGGAGCCAATACCATCCTTACCGGTTGTGCGCCAGATGACCAGATAGTAGGTCTTGAATTTTCTCCCAAAGACATCGCTTTTTTGGATGAAATCGGCGAGGCTATCATTCCTACCACAGATACACCAGGTGCAAAAGCCACCAAGATCGGTGAGTTCATGCAAATGATGGTCAAAGACACTTACAACGCAGAACAACAGCAAACCTTTTTGGATGGCTTAAACTACATCAAAAAGGATTTCAAAACTTCCAAGGGTAAAGACTTCATGGATGCCAGTGTTGATGAGAGGACAGAATATCTCAATGAGCTTAAAGTAAAGGCCAAAGATACGCAAGAAAAAGGCCCTGCTGTAATCGGAATGCTTCAGGATTTGACAGTATTGGGGTATTTTACTTCTGAAATAGGCGCAACCCAGCAATTGAATTATGTCGAAATTCCAGGAAGATATGAAGGCTGCATCGAATATAAGCCAGGAGATAAAGCCTATGCCATTTAATTTAAATCAATTAACCTAAGAGACTGTATATCCACAGTCTCTTTTAATTTAAACCCAGCATGAAAAACAGAAGAAAATTTATTAAAATGAGTGCTGTATTGGGAACAGGTGCGCTACTCCCATTGCAGTTTTGCGCTTCTCCAAAAAAAGAAACAGTAGAAGGTACCGAAGCATTATTGGGAGCTGCTAAAGGTATTCTGGATGATTTTGGACTTCAGCTTTATTCAGTAAAAGAAAATATGGCTGAAGACCCGGTCGCTACCATCAAAGCCGTTGCCTCATTCGGCTATACACAAATAGAAGGTTTTGATGGGGGCAAAGGGATTTTCTGGGGAATGAAAAACACAGAATTCAAATCTCTAACAGATGACCTTGGTTTGAATTTCATTGCTTCCCATGCAGACACCTTTAAAGACCTGGAAACTCAGGCAGAACAAGCCGGTGCCATTGGGATGAAGTATCTTATCAATCCTTGGGTTGGTCCACAAAAATCCATGGATGCGTTCAAGAAATTGGCAGATGATTTCAATAAACAAGGTGAAATATGCAAGCAGCACGGTCTTCGTTTTGCCTATCACAATCACGGATATACATTCGAAGAACTGGAAGGACAAATCCCACAGGATTACCTGATGGAAAATACAGATCCCGATCTGGTGGATTTTGAAATGGATACCTATTGGGTATATACCGCCGGCTTCGACCCAATAGCCTATATCAAAAAATATCCAAACAGATTCAAACTTGGACATGTCAAAGATAAAGACGGAGACTTGGATTTTTCAGAACCAAATGGTTCTATCTTGGTCGGAAAAGGAATCATGGACTTTCCTGCAATTCTACGTACCGGTATGGACAATGGCATGAAATACTTCATCGTGGAACAGGAAAGGTTTGAAGGAACTACCCCCATGGAAGCGGCGGAAAAAAATGCTTCTTTTATGAAAAATATAGTTTTCTGATTTCAATTTTGAATGCATTATCCAACCTTTGAAAAGGAATTGGATAATGCATTTCAATATTCGTTCATTTCAAAAATCAGATTTTTATCATTTGGAGATTCAATTTTATTTGAAATAGAATAATTTGAACGAAACGTTTTTTTAATTATTCCCCATTTTTTACCTGGTTCAAAGATCAAAAGGAACAATAATATAATTAATGTTATTTTTATCTACCCAGCATATACATCTACCCATCCGAATAGAAAACCGAATAAGTAAGAATGGTAGTTTAAATAAATAAAATATTCTATTTTTTCGTAATTTGAAATGAAATGAAAACCTGGATCTACTTTACAGCCTTTCTTGCTTTTGCAGCCGCTGCCAACGCAGCAACACTGGCTGTTGAGGAATCTGATGTTGATCATATTGAAATACTGATGCCCTTGGCTGAAAAGCATTGTTTTTCCTGCCATCATGATACCAAACGATCAGGTGGACTTAGCATCAGAAGTTATTTCATGGGGATCAACGATTTTGAGAAAAGAATTGTTAGGGGAGGAAAAGTATGGACACATATCATCCAAACCGTACAGTCTGGAGAAATGCCTCCTGCCGGGGAACCCCTCATGACTTCAGAGGAACGGGAAGCCTTCATCTATTCTGTCAATTCCATATTGCTCAAATCACTTTCTGCCAATGACCCTGGCAGGGTTGTCATCAGAAGGTTGAGCCACACAGAGTATGAATACACCATTTTGAATTTGGTAGGAGTTAAGTTTGATGCCAAGTCAAGATTTCCTAGCGACGGCTCCGGAGGCGCAGGATTTGATAACTTCCCAAACACTTTGTTTGTCACTCCGCTCAAAATGGAACGCTACTACGATGCGGCAGAAGAAATTATGGACATGGCCTATGCCGACCCTGAAATCTGGAAGAGTATTGTCCCTCGTCCTTATAAGGTCAGTCTTTGGAACCGCCTCACCAATTGGATTGCAAAATTGTTTGCAGGGGATAATTATGTTGGTAAACATGTGGTCGCAGCTGAGGAAGTTATTGTACCATTTGCAAGCAATGCCTTCAGAAGATTTTTGAAACCGGAAGAAAAACAAACTTACCTGTCACTATTCGAGGAAGTATATGATGGAACACCCGGAAATAACAGATTCAATGTTGCTATTAAAGAAACCTTGAAAGCAGTGTTGATATCGCCTAATTTCTTGTACCGTTATGAAGAAGAGCAACCTGTGGATCACGCCTATCCCCTCAGTAACTTTGAATTGGCTAGCAGACTGTCCTTCTTTTTATGGTCAACTTTTCCTGATAAAGAACTTTTTGAAGTGGCCTATAGGGGAAACTTACAAGATCCTGTGGTAATCAGAAATCAGGTCATTAGAATGTTGAATGACGAAAAATCAAAGCACTTTTCCGAAAGTTTTGCTACACAGTGGTTTGGTGTGAACAGATTTAGAGAAGACGTCACAGCTGATCCTGAAAGATATCCTGAAATGACGGCTTCTTTGAGAGAGGCGATGTACAATGAATTAGTGGAATATTTTCACCATGTACTTACTGGTAGCAAAAACTTTCTGGATCTGATCGATAGTGATTATACTTTTTTGAACGAAGAACTCGCAAATCATTATGGAATAGCGGATGTTAAGGGTGCTGAATTTCGAAAAGTAGCACTCCATAATAACCCAAGAGGAGGGATATTGGGGATGGGAAGTGTCTTAACGGCTACCTCCTTACCCATCAGAACGAGCCCCGTGCTAAGGGGGAAATGGGTTTTGGAAGAAATCCTTGGAACTCCGGCGCCTCCACCTCCACCAGATGCGGGAGAATTGCCGGAAGAAGCTGCTGCTGATAAGAATGCTAGTATCAGGGATTTATTGACTTTTCACCGATCCAAGCCTGCCTGTATAAACTGTCATCAAAAGATGGACCCTATCGGCTTTGGCCTTGAAAATTTTGATGCGGTAGGCAGATGGCGGGACAGCTATGGATTTGATCCCATAGTGGCATGGGATACCTTGCCAAGTGGAGAAATATTCAACGGCCCAAGTGAATTGAAAAAAATCCTGGCCACTAAAAAGGAATTGTTTGCAAGGACACTTTCGGAAAAAACTTTCACTTATGCCATTGGCAGAAATGTCGAATTCAAGGATGAACTTTACATTCAAGGTCTCATTAAGAATCTGATAGAAAATGATTTTAATACAGAACAATTCATCATTGCTTTGGCAACGAGTTACCCTTTCCGGTACAAAGTGAATGATGGAGCGGAAAAATTCAAAATATTGGCTAAAAACTAACGAATTATGGGAAATTGGCATATTTCACGTCGACGAATGCTAAAAGGCTTAGGAGCAACTATTGCGCTGCCTTTTTTACAGGCTATGGTCCCCCCGGGGATGAGCATGTATAATATGGAGAAGAAACCTATCCGATTCGCCTGCTTGTTTATGCCCAATGGGGTCAATAAATTCCATTGGACACCCGAACAGTACGGAAGGAATTTTGAACTGAGCTCAACCTTGAGGCCATTGTCCAATGTAAAAGATGACATTCTCGTTCTGAATAATCTGATGAATAAAGGCTCCATTTTTCCTGGTGCAGATGGACATTATGCCAAAACAGCCAACTTATTGACAGGACTTCCAATTTATCAGACTGTTGGTGACAATTTACATAGTGGGGGAATTTCATTTGATCAGCTGATAGCAAAGCATATTGGCCAAGACACTTTGCTTGATTCTGTTCAGTATGGTATGGAGCGGATCAATGCAGGTATCGACGGAGCTGTTGGATTCACCAGACTCTATGGGTCTGTCATTTCCTGGAAAACCCCAACTCAACCATGTTCGAGAGAAATAGAACCAAGAATGGCCTTTGACAGGTTGTTCCGCAGCAGTCTTCCCGACTCTAAACCAAAGAATGAAAAATGGAAGAAAAGCGTACTGGACATTGTCAAGGAAGACGCAGATGCCCTACAAAGAAAATTGGGAAGGTCTGATCAGGACAAATTGGAGGAATACCTGGAGTCTATACGGTCTATAGAAAAGCGCATAGACAATGAAGAAAAAATCAAGGCTTTCGAAAAACAGATTACTCCCGAAATACAAAAAGAACTTATCGGCCTGAATATGCGGATTGATGAATTCAACGAAACCTTCATTGGGGTGGATATTACCGAGAAAACGAGGCAAATGCTAGATATCATGGCCTTGGCTTTTTGGACAGATGCTACTAGGGTTGGCACATTTATGTTTGGAAATTCTGTAAGTAACAGAAATTTTTCTTTTCTCCCAGGCGTACAGGGAAGTCATCACCAATTGTCCCATCACCAAAATCTTGAAGATCAAATGGAACAGTACAGGATCATCAATGAATGGCATGTCAACCAATATGCCTATTTTCTGGAAAAATTGAAATCTCTTCCAGATGGAGATAGCAATCTTTTGGACAATTCGATGGTCATGTTCTGTTCGGGTTTAAGGGATGGGAATTCCCACTCTCCTTACAACTTACCGATTTTGGTTGGAGGAAAAGGCGGCGGCGGGCTCAAACCCGGTCAAAATTTGGATTTCGGAAAAGACACTCCACTGGCAAATCTTTATCTTTCCATGGCCAGAGTACTGGATATGCCACTTGAATGCTTTGCGGACAGTACAGGTGAATTATGTGAAATCCATGTATAGGTTTAACCATAGTTCATGATGCGTTCGAATTCTCTAATGATCAGGCTGAAAAATATTTGCCTCAAGTACAGATTTGTTTTTTTGTTCCTTGCTATTGCAGTTTTATTCTTACCCTTTATTGGACCACAAGAGGACCCTCCTTCAGAATTTGTTTTTTTCTTGGGAAGATTCCATCCCCTGATCATACATTTTCCAATAGTCCTGATCCTATTGGTGTTGATAATCGAAGTATTTAAAAAATATAAACTTCTTGAAGTTCCCAAAAATGTGATAGGCCTATTATTGGGTGCAAGTCTTATCAGTTGTTTGGTTTCCTTAGGTTTGGGTTTTTTACTGTATTCTACCGGCGAATATACAGGAGAGATTGCCCAACAACATTTATGGGGCGGAGTGCTATTGAGTGCTGCTGTTTCATTGGCAGTGTTTTTTCTCTTGTCTTACGGTCAATCTAAAGCTCAATATTTCAGCACTGGATATATTATAGCCCTGATATTTGCAAACGGAACATTGATTTATACAAGTCATCAAGGAGGTTCATTGACTCATGGGAAAGAATTCCTAACTGAATATTTTCCGATAAAATCGCAGGAACCCGATTGGCAACCAAAACCAGTCGAAGAGATGCTGGTATATGATGATGTTATTGTGGCATTTATGGACAGGAAGTGCATGAGCTGTCATAATGAAAACAAGGCCAAGGGTGGATTGATTTTGACTTCCTTTGAAGATCTTGTAAAAGGCGGAAAAGGAGACCATCCTTCTTTGGTGAAAAATTCTTCCCTTGAAAGTGAGGTTTACCGAAGAGTAACGCTTCCTGTCAATGATGATGATTTTATGCCGCCTGAAGGTAAATCACCTCTAAATGAAAACGAAGTCTCCCTATTAAAATGGTGGATAGACAATGGTGCTGACCCTGAACTCAGGATAACGGAAGCATCTCTAAATCCAGAGATAGAGTCCATAGTCCAGGTTTATCTGACAGAGCTCAAAACCCAACAACGCAATCGGCATCTTCAAAAACTCAGCACAGAGAATCTGATTAACTCTCTGGAAAACGTAGAAAATATTGAGATGAAAATAGATCCTTATGATGAAAAATCAATTTTCATTTCCATGAAATTCCCGCCCTCTTCCTTTGGGGATAAAGATCTGATAAACCTTCAGCCTGTTTTCCAAAATATAACCAAAGCATCATTTATTGGCAGTGATATTACAGACGATGGATTTTATCATCTTGGTCAAATGAGCTCTTTAAAGGAATTATATCTGCAGCAAACTCAAATTAATGGCGAAGGATTGGCACAGCTTTCAAAATTGTCAAATCTCCAATTATTGGATCTTTCAAAGACTAAGGTCAATGATGGAAATCTCTTGAACATTTTGATGCTACCTGCACTCCAAGATGTTTATATCAATGAAACATTGATTTCGAAAGAGGTTATAGATGCGATTAAGGCTTACAATCCGGGAATAAAGATTCATTTAGAAAGAGGTACTTATTTCTAAGGCCAAAATTTTTTAGGAAAATTTCATTTTCTCTATTTGGCTTTTGCTTTGAAATACTTGTCAAGTCCAAATCAACCGCCTAGTGATTTGGAAAAACGTTTTGAATAAATCAATCCTATGGAGGAAGCTGAAAAAAAGTTTTCAACAATGAGGAATAAAGTCTTCTGAAAATTCAAAAAAAAGCTCCGGTTTTCCGGAGCTGATATTAATTCAATAACCTTGCGTCTTTTAGGATATACATCAGTTTTTCGGGGTCTTTATCATTGAGGGTCAAAATACCCTTTACTTTGACCCGTTTAGAGGTATATTTAATTGGGTCTGTCAACATTACTTCCATTACGGTTTCTGGCCCGCCTGATCCGCAAAAAAAACATTCCGCCAAAGGCAGGGAAGACAAAATGATATGTTCTGGCTTGAACATCCCTTCAAAAGGAATGATGTAACCATCTGCTTCTACTTCTTTCCCTTCCAGCTTTTTTATCTTTTCACTGAAAACAGGAATATATAATTCCCCGAATTCGTCTTGGCCGATTTTATAGGTTACATCAGATAAATCCCGCCAAACACTAGGGACCGTCTGGGCATAAGACACAGAGATTAAAATCAGTAAAATGAATGTGGAAATTGTTCTATTTAATTTCATTTGAATAGTTTATTAACAGTAAGATTTTTTCAAAGCAATCTTCAAATTTATGCTTTAGTAAGCTGTTTGGCAATATCAGTTTGATAAGCGTTCCATGCTGGTATAAGAGAGGCAATAATTCCCACTAACACCGCATAAACCAGTATCCAAAGTTCTTCAGTAAGAAAGACCATAGCTGTCAAACCGCTTATTGCTCCTTGTTCATTCTGCATAACGAGAACCGCCAAAAAAAGGTGCCCCATCACAATCCCAACTATCGCTCCCAAAACTGTTAGGATTACACCTTCCAATACAATGTGTAAAAACAACTGCCCACTTGAAGCTCCCAATGTTCTCATTACAGCCAAATCATATTTTCTTTCTTTAAGAGAATTGAACAGCGCAATGAATATCCCAAGTCCTGCTATGATGATGATAACGATGGCAAGTCCCTGAATAAGTTTCACTCCTATCCCAAGCAATTCAAAAAGTCTTGAAATTTCAAAGGAAGGAGAAGCTGCCTGTAAAGCACTTTTACTGTTGATAAATCTTGGTAACTGCACCGCAGCTATTGGATTTCTATATTGAATGAGTAGCGAGGTAACTTCCCGATCATCATCCGTTTCAGGAAATCCTGTTTTTGCTACAGGTTTCTCAAATATTTCATGGTCATGACCTTCATCGTGGGTATACCAGACAGACTCAATACTTGTCAGGATCAATTTATCCAAGACATTTCCCATTGGATTCAAAATTCCAGAAACCTTATAGGGGTGTTCATCATGTTCATGGCTGCTACTGCCAATCCCATGAGAACCTATAAATGTATCTCCAATACCCAGACCCAGTTTAACAGCTGTTTCACTGCCCAAAACCACTTCGAAAGGTTTATCCCAAGCAGCCCCCGCAGACATTTGGGCATTATAGAGTTCAAGATAATCGTGATTGGTCCCGACAATTCTATAACCTTGGTAATTGTCACCCATACCCAAAGGAATGATGTTTTTCACCAGTCGGTTTTTGGAAAGAGCTATGGCATCCGCCATATCAATATTGCCGGTTGGAAAATCAATGTGATAAATGCTTGAAAGGATAAGTTGCAAGGGACTTCCTTTGGCGCCTACGACCAAGTCAATACCCTCGGCATCTTTGGTCATCTTATTTTCAAACTGATCCTGAATCAAAATCAGAACGGTAATGATGGCAAGGCCCAAAGCCAATAAAAGGATGTTGAGTCCAGTATTCAGTGGTTTGGCAATCAGGTATTTCCAACTCAGTTTGATCATGTTCATAATTTGGCTCCTATGAGTATTTGGTTGGAAATATGGTCTTTAACCCTTTGGTCGTGGGTAACGATGATCAAAACTGCTTTGTATTTTTCAGCTTCCTGTTGTAGAAGCTTAATGACATTATCTGCATTTTCATCATCAAGGCTTGCTGTAGGCTCATCTGCCAGGATTACTTTTGGATTGTTGACCAGTGCCCTTGCAATCGAAACTCTCTGTGCTTCCCCTTCACTCAATGTATTGACATTGGCTTTTCTCTTTTCATATATCCCCAGTTCCTTCAATAGGGGTTCAATCAACCGGTTTGATTCTCCGGCAAAAAAATTCGCGATCTTCAGATTTTCTTCCACATTGAGTGCGGAAAGAATATGGGGTTTTTGAAAAATTATCCCTACATTTTTTCCTCTGAATTTATCGAGTGTAGCACCGCTGAGGGAATAAACTGAGGTTCCGTTGATTTTAACCTCACCTGATTTTGGTTTCAACAATCCCCCAAGGATATTGAGAATGGTGGTTTTTCCACTTCCTGATTTTCCAATTATCAATAATTGATCCCCTGCATCCAAGTTGATGTCAGGTATTTTGAATTTTTGGTCCGAATTATAGTAGAAATCAATATTATTAGCTTGGAGTATCATTAGATTTTCACTGGAATTGAAATATTAAACGTAGTTCCTTTTCCCTGATCACTTTCAAAGGTAATATCACCATTCAGCACTTCGATACTTTTTTTCACAATCGAGAGACCCAACCCTGAACCTTCTATAATGCCTACATTTTTTGCTCTGAAAAACCTGTCAAAAAGCTGATCCTGTTCTTTTTTCGGAATACCTATTCCTTTGTCTTCAATGGTGGCTTTCAGCATTCCGGCTTCCTCCCATACAGTAAAGTTGACTTCTTGTCCATCCTTGGAATATTTACAGGCATTGGATAGCAGATTTTCAAATATCTGATATAGAAGATCCGAATCTGAAACAATTGTCTTGGGAAGATTATTGAATTTGGTGTTTATTTTGACGTCATGTTCTGACCCGGCTTTTACCACATCGATCACCTCATTTAGCATTGCCATGACAAACATCTTTTTTGGCTTGAAGTCAATTTTATTTGCATCGGCTTTTCCAAAAAACAACACGGATGTCAGAAGACTGTTCAGGTTCCGAACAGAATTTTCGATTTTCTGCGCATGTTTCATGATTTTTGCCTTAAAAGGGTGATCCCTTTCGGCATAATTGGCGAGCAGTTGGGCAGAACTTAGAATTGAAGTCAAAGGTGTTTTGAATCCATGGGAGACGTTGAGTACGATTCTTGATTTCAATTCACCTACTTCTCTTTCTTTTTCCAATGCCCTGGTCAGTTCCTTATTGGCGTCAGCAAGATCTTTTGTCCTTTGCCTTACCTTTTCTTCCAACTCGTTATTGAGTTTTTGAAGCTCTTTCTCTTTTCTGTCCTTAAAAATCGCCAATTCAATAACCATATTGAGTTCCCGGATATTAAAGGGCTTGATCACATAAGCACTTGGATTGGTCCCCACTACTTTGGTGAGTGTTTCTGCATCTGAACTTGCACTCAGGTAGACTACGGGAATATCATACTTTTCATTGATGATTTCAGTAGTTTTGATTCCATCCAACTCACCGGCCAAGTTGATATCCATCATCACAATATCTGCTTGGTTTTCTTCAAGGATCTCCAATGCTCTTTCTCCGGAGTCTGAAATACCAATGATCTGATGATTATTTTTTTCTAATGCTTTTTTGAGCAACAAGGCTGAGACGTGATCGTCTTCTGTAATTAAAATCCGGAGTGGGAACATGTTTGCTATTTATTGAGGACGCAAATTACAAGTTTAAATCATTTACGAAAATCATTTTTTACCTAAAGGCAAGATTACTTTAACCTTTGTACCCTGATTTTTAACACTTTTAATAAAAATCTCACCACCAAGGATATCAACTAGATTTTTTGTAATTGTTAATCCTAGGCCTGTGCCTTCAAAACTCCTACCATACCCACTGCTTTCCTGTTCAAATGGACTGAAGAGAATTTTTTGAAAATCCTCACTCATCCCGATTCCCTGATCTTTTACCTCCAGTTCAATTTGGTCAGAGTTGCCTCTCAGTTTGACGGAAATCATTCCTTCATTGGAATACTTGATGGCATTGCCTACGAGATTGTTCAATATCATTTCAAAATACCGTCCGTCAATCAGCCCAATCAGGGGTTGTGTCTCGTATTTTGTTGAAAGCAATAAACCTTTCCTTACAGCCATTTCTTTTAGCGGCAGCAGGATTTTGGCCAACAAATCATTGATATTGGTTTCCTTATAAACAACCTCCATTTTTTTTGCTTCCAATTTGGATAGATCCAAAATACTGTTGATGGTACTCAGCAGCCTTTCTCCTGATTCCTGAATGATTTCAAGCTGCGAAACTAACCCATCATCTTTATTCTTTTGGATCAGGATGTTTTCAGTTATACCCAAAATACCGTTTAAGGGTGTCCTGATTTCGTGGCTGATATTGGAAAGGAAATTGGATTTGAGACGATTGGCTTCTTCTGCTTTTTCTTTGGCTTTCTCCAAACCGACTTCATAAGCCTTTTTTACTGTGATATCTCTGAAAACAGATAAATTCAACTTAACCCCTTCAAATTCAGACTTAAGCTTGACGACATATAGCTCAATTTGCTTTGATCCGCTCCTAAACGGAATGTCCAATTCAAAAACTTCCCCGTTGCTGTCAGGATTATTGATGGATTTGATGATTGAAGGACTTGTTTTAAAATAAAATTCAGGTTCGGCAAATAATTCATGTACCCATCTTTTTTCAATTTCCTCTGAGGTTATTTCTGCCATTTTTTCCAAACTCGGATTAATTGCAAGCACTTTACCTTTGTCATCAGACAGCATCAAACCATCTTTGGAACTTTGCCAGACATTTTTAAACTGATCTTCAATATTGATTACTTGCTTACTCTTCTCATCCACTGCCTTTTTGAGAACACCTTGTTTTCGAAATGAATTGAGCAAGGAGTTCAAAAGAAATCCGATGAGCAGAAAAACCAATAATAAAGTTATAACAAACCAAAACTGCAGGTAAATGGGTCTAAGGATCCTGAAACTGTCCGAATTTACCTCTCTCTCGCCATATACCCCATCGAACCCCGCCTGAAGCTTCAGCTTGTACTCTCCTGCCGGAAGATTATTGAAAGTCAAAACATTGGTCCTTGGATTAACCAGTTCAATCCAGTCCTCGTGAAATCCTTCCAAAAGATACCTTACCACCAAATCATTGGATTGAAGGAAACTGACTGCTTGAAAAGTAATCTGAATATTATTGTTTCCAAATGGAATGCGTTCTAAATCAACTTCACCTTCTTTGAAGCCAAGAACTTCTACCTTAATGATGTCAGTCAGCGGGTAATTTTGGTATTCTTTATTTTCCCCTGGAAAAAAAACAGAAAGCCCCTTACTGGTACCAATCAAAATCTCCCCAGCATCCCCTTCCAATAATGCGCCTCTGTTGACCTCAGAACCTATCAATCCATTTTTCTCATTGAAATTTATAATATCTTCCTCTCCTATTCTGTAAAGGCCAAGGTCAGTGCCGGCCCAAAGGTATCCTTGGGAATCTTTTAATATGGCATAAACAGGTCTATCGATTTTTTCATTGTTGACCATATAAAAATCAAAAATACCATTACAGTACTTTTTCAATCCTTTTTCAGTTCCCAAAATAAGGCAATCCCCGTCTTCCAAAAAATCATAACCTACAGTACTGAATACCTGATCCGTAGCTACAAAATTTTGATCCTCCGGCAGGTTCCCTCCTTGCATGATGATCATTCTGCCATCCTGCAACTTATCCACCTTTCTTACATAAGCCACGGATTGATTTAATTCCTTCAAAAAAGTATCCATTATTTCATTTTGAAAATGCTGTCCCTTTCTGCTGTATATGGTAGAAAGGTAAATCCTGTCCCTAGTTACAATGAAAAGACTATCTCCTATGGATTTTACAGCAGACACAAATTTCAAGTCAGGACTGGGCTGAAATTCCAGTTCCATTGTTTTGGGATTTATCCTGCCCATACCGTTCAGATTTGAGGAAAACCAAACGATCCCATTTTTGTCCTGATCAAAATTCGTAATTCTGAATTTTGGGTGACCTATAATTTTGGTGTCGCCTAAAAGAGTCCTCAATTTATCCTTTTGCCAATACTGTAGCCCATTATTGAATCCAAGTAAATAGGATTGGCCATCCAACTTTAAAATAGCCGAAACCTCATCATCCATCAAAAATTTAGAATCATAATTTAAAAATCTCAAAGAATTGATATTTACCAAGCCTCTGTCACTGCTTATCCAAATAATTCCCTCCCGATCTACCAGAAAACTATTGATATGGTATGCTTTTAAACTTTCATAAGCATCTATTTCCAGGACCAACCCTGTTTCGGGATTGTATTTATACAGTTGGGAATTGAAATTGAAATAAACATCTCCTTCAAAAACCTGGAGATTACTATAATTTGCCAGACTGAAAATATCCCTGACAAATCCCTTTGCTACTACCTTATCCGGTTCAAGGATGTTTTTACCTACCGCAAGAAAATCATCCCCTAAATAATAGTATGAATTGGCTGTTTCTTCATAGACTAAATGTTGGACAGGAGACGGAAGCTCTATTCCTTCAAAATAAAAAGAACTCAAAACACCATTTTTATATTGCAAAGAGCCATTTCTAAAAAACAGAAGTACGGATTCTCCCCAATTATAGGATGCGGAAAATTCTCCCAATTCTCCATAAGTGTAGGGATAATTGCTCCATGTTCCCGATTCCGAACTTCCAAAAACAATATTTTTTTCATTGATGAAAAAGAGGACTTCCCCCTCCAAAATCCTGTTCTTTGAAAATCTGAAATAATTCAGTTCCATCCCCTTCAGGATAGATTCGGGAATTTCCACCTCATGCCATTTGGCCCCTGAGAAGAAGTATACTTTTGGAATATTAGTTTGGTTATACACCCAAATTTGATTCATTTCATCCTGGAACATGGCCGCAGAACTTGAAAGTTGGCTTTGAATAGAATCAGGAACCGGATAAGTGAAAAATCCATCAGAATAAAAAATTCCCAAAGAAGTATTGAACCAAACCAAACCTTTTTCATCCTGTATGACCTCTGAAATCATATCAGTAGGCAGTTCCACCCCTTTTATTTGATTATTAAAAAGAAAATTCTGGGCAAGGCCAAAATGGCTGGCTAAAAGAAATAAATAAAGGAGTGCTTTCTTTTGCATAAGGGGACTACAATACCGCGTAAATTATAAAAAGATATGGATAGAATAAATTAAATGGATATTGTTTCCTAATTCTTTTTGTCGTGGGGCTTATTCTTTTAATTTTGTGCAAACTTTAAATATCGATACATGAGTGTTTTAGTCAATAAAGATTCCAAAGTGATCGTGCAGGGCTTTACTGGATCAGAAGGTTCCTTCCACGCACAGCAAATGATAGAATACGGTACCAATGTTGTCGGCGGGGTGACCCCAGGAAAAGGCGGCACCATCCATTTGGAAAAACCGGTTTTTAATTCTGTAGAAGAGGCTGTGACCAAGACAGGCGCAAATACCTCCATTATTTTCGTTCCGCCTGCATTTGCGGCAGATGCCATCATGGAAGCAGCCGAGGCGGGCATCAAAGTAATCATTGCCATTACTGAGGGAATTCCTGTAGCTGACATGATGAAAGCCAAACCATATATCAAAGAAAAAGGCGCTATATTGATTGGTCCAAATTGTCCGGGCGTTATTACTCCGGGAGAAGCCAAAGTGGGCATAATGCCAGGATTTGTGTTCAAAAAAGGCAGGATAGGTATTGTTTCCAAATCAGGAACTTTGACTTACGAAGCAGCAGATCAGGTTGCTAAGGCAGGAATGGGAGTTTCCACTGCCATAGGTATTGGCGGGGATCCTATCATTGGAACCTCCACCAAAGACGCTGTTCAGCTGTTGATGGAAGATCCTGAAACAGATGCCATCGTGATGATCGGTGAAATCGGTGGAAATTATGAAGCTGATGCCGCCAAATGGATCAGAGAAAACGGTAATAAAAAACCTGTGGTAGGATTTATCGCAGGACAGACAGCCCCTCCCGGACGTAGGATGGGTCATGCCGGCGCCATCATAGGAGGTGCTGACGATACTGCTGCTGCCAAAATGAGAATTATGGCCGAAAACGGCATCCATGTAGCTGAAAGCCCTGCCGAAATCGGCGCGGTGATGGCGAAGGTGTTGGGTGTTGTTGCTTGATTTTAGTCCCGATAGCTATCGGGATAGAATTTAGATTTGAAACCGCTCTGAGAAATTTGGGGCGGTTTTTTTGTGCTTATTGTAAATGGTAAGGTTGGTTAAAAGAATTTTCTGAAGAGAATTATTTTTCGATGATTAAAGGGAACACATATTATATCATTTTCAAAACCCAAATTTTAGTTTTTTAATATGAGATGAAAAAAAATCAAATTGTAAAAGAATAAAGGTTCTAAAAAAAGCTGATTATGAATATTTTAACTTAAATTAAATCAAATATGGAAACATCGGACCCTTTAGAAGAAAAAGCATTAGAAGAAATAAAAAAGGATGAGAAAGTCCAAAGGGCATTGATTGAGACTTCAGTTTCTGCTCAAAAAGGAAGCGCTGTTGCTTTAAAAAAAGAAGCTCCTATAATGGGCATAACCATAATTATTTTTTTGGGCTGTGGTGTTCTTTATTTTCTATTAGGTTGGAAACGAATACCAATAACCAGCAGTTATATTCCCTTGGCCCAGAAAATTGTGCTTGCGGTCATGTTGATTTCCTTGGTGTTGTTGGCGACAAGACTATTAAAAAAAATAGTTGACCGTAAGATAGAAGATAAAACCAAGGAATTTAATTTCAATCGGATTGCTGACTTTTTCGGAGCTCTGTTTATACTTATCATCATCCTTTCACTGTTGTTTGCAAACTGGTATGCAGCCGCGGTTTCATTTGGTATTGTATCGCTTGTACTCGGCTTTGCTTTACAAAATCTCATCACGAGTTTCTTTGGATGGCTATACATTCTCATTCGAAAGCCTTATGAAGTCGGTGATCGGATACGGATTGGAAATGTCTTTGGCGATGTAATCAATGTTAGCTATTTGGATACAACCTTGTGGGAATTTAATGGCGACTATCTATCCGCAGACCATCCGAGTGGCCGTATTATAAGATTTGCCAACTCAAAAGTATTCAGTGAATATGTCTATAATTATTCGTGGCCCCTATTCCCTTTCATCTGGAATGAACTCAGTTTTTTCATAGCTTATAATAGCGATTTTAAATTTACCAGCGAAACCATAAAACGAACTGTCGAAAAAGAAATAGGTGAAGCAATGGTCCGAAGGGTTAAGCGCTTCAAAAAAATCCTGGCTGACACTCCTGTAGATGAACTGCATGTAAATGAATATCCATCTGTTATTTTAAAGGCCCATGAAAACACATGGATAGAAGTGATAGTGCGGTATTTGGTAGAACCGAAAAACTCAGGACCTGTAAAGAAAGTACTTTTTGAAAGTGTGATGGAAGAACTCAAGAAAAATCCGGAAAAGGTGATTTTTCCGAATACAAAAATGGTGTGATTTTGATTTTATCATAAAAACCGTTGGATTGTTATTTACCTATCTTTATATCTTTCCATAATAATTTGCTTGATAATGATGTTTTTTTCTTCAAGCCTTAATTACCTCTAATATTAGTATAAGAATTAAATTGGCCAATCAAAGATGGAAAAAGAGCTGGAAACATTTTATCCCACATCCCGCAAAGAATGGCGGGAATGGCTACAAAGCAATCACCATAAAAAAGAGTCTGTTTGGCTGATCTACTATAAAAAGAAAGCCAAAGTCCCAACAATAGCCTATGGGGAAGCGGTTGATGAGGCGCTTTGCTTTGGTTGGATAGATAGCAAAGCAAAACCGATCGACAAGGATAAATTTATGCAGTTTTTCAGCAAAAGGAAAGAGAATAGCGTTTGGTCAAAAGTGAATAAAGAAAAAGTCGAACGCCTAATTCAAGAAGGTCTGATGACAGAAGCGGGTTTTGCAATCATAGAGAAGGCAAAACAAAACGGATCTTGGACAATTTTAGACCAAGCTGAAGCGCTGATCATCCCTAAAGATTTAGAAGATGAATTTCAAAAAAGGCCAAATGCAAAAGACTATTTCATAGGGTTAAGCAGATCAGACAAACGGAATATTCTGCAATGGCTTGTTCTTGCCAAACGTCAGGAAACAAGACAGAGACGAATTGAAGAAATCGTAGAACTGGCGGGCCAAAACCTAAAACCAAAACAGTTCAGATAAGTAATCATGCAGGAGATTGCCATTTACCCTTGCTTAGGTCAATTTTCCTCGACTTCTTCGATCTTAGGTTATCGATCATCGGTGACGCACATCTCACACCATTCCCTTCCAAAAAGCAAAGGAAACTTAGCAAGTGGTCCATTTTCGGATAATCTAATTTTTTTCTTAAAAAACATCTGGTATATTTTGAATGACCCCGATAATCAATAAATTGTTCTGCAAAATAGGCGGAAACCGAAAAGCCAAAAGAGTAGGTAAAAAATTCATGAAGCTTTGTAATATGAGAGTATTTGTTTTAGGGATTGTGGCTTGCCTTTTATTTTTGGGAATCGAGGCAAATGCCCAGGGCTTTGGAGTCAGGTCAGGCTACCAGGTTGCCTATACAAATAATAATGGAAACCGGATAGGCGATGGTCTAGGGCATTTCTATCTAGGGGCTTTTAGAAATAATAAATTAGGTATTGGAAGTTTGTTGATGCTGCATACGGGTGTGGAATACATGCAAAAAGGACATAGGACAGATGATGCCAATTTCAGAAAAATGGATTATTTGAGTATACCTGTTGGCCTTAGGACAAAGTTCGGTCCTATGTTTGCCCAAGTAGGTGTCAACGGGAATTTCAAACTGTCTGAAACGTATGAAGTCAACGGTTCAGATGCCCTGACCAGCAGCAATGAAACCAATTCATTTGATCTTCCGGCCCATATTGGTCTAGGGATAAAAGTACTGATCTTTGAATTAGAAGCAAGATATCATCAGGGATTTTTGGATGTCAACGACGGCAACAAAAATTCCTACTTACAAATCGGTTTAGCCATCGGGTTATGACAAAATATCACTTCAAAGAGATGGGGCTAATGTGCCTACTATTGTTCTTTTTTTTCGGTTGCCAAAATACAGAACGAAAGCAGTCTTCAAATTTTGATAGGGAATTGTTTTTGGATGAAATGCCTTCGAGAGAACCTTATCACGGACTTAAGTGGGAAAAAGTATCAGGTGCAGGAATAGAGTTTTGGGCACAGAAAAACGAAGAGCTTCAAGTTGGAATAAGCGAAACATTACCGGGAGCTTTTATTGAGAAAATCGAAAACGGCCAGCCCGTAGCCATAGGATTGGCCATTCAGGTCTTTGATCTTAAAAACGGCGAAATTGAAGATGTGTTGGAGTATCTCAAAGACTTTGAAGATTGGGATGAGGAGGAACTTTGTGCCTTCGAAAAAATTGAATCCCCGCGTAAGGGAGTTGACAGGTATGTATTGAGGCCTACGGGCAAAGCCCTCCAGGAATATGAGGAAAAAGCCGCAAACGAACCGATTACGACAACCTGTGGCAGCTGGGGTATGGGTAACAGTGGTATCAGGTATTTTGAAATTCACCAAAGTAACCCCAAAAAAGCTTTATTTATTGAAATAGGGCAAGAAGCACCTTTGTTTGATGAAAACAGCATTATAGTCAGGTGATTTTATTTCAAAAAGAAAACGGAGTCATTATTATTTATGACTCCGTGCCTTATCGCTCAGTTTATTTTGTGATTTTTGTTGTAGTTGGATTGTAAATTCCAAATGTCACAGCACTGATGAGCCCATCCACAAAGGTATGTGAAATAGATACCTCATAATCTGTGGCGTCTCCTGCCATTGCGGTTGGGTCAGAAGTTTTACCTGTCGCCAAACCATAAATAAAGAAATGATTTTTTTCCTTTACTTCAATTCCTGATTGTGGTCCCTCTCCCACCGAATAAGTAAGAGAATAACAAGATGGTAAGAGAAATGCCAGGGTTAAAATGAAAGCAAGGTTCACAAAGTTTTTTTTCATAATATTTAGATTTAACTGTCCTACTCATCAGGCTTTTCGGTTTCGCCCCGTTTTTTGAATTGTGGTTTCTGGTCTCCACTTTTTTTATTGCATTAGAAATTTCTCGATATCAAAGTTTAATGGAGATAGATGGATCATTGATAAACCAAGCTACAGCCAAAGAAGAGCGGCTTGACCTGCCCCAAATCGGAATGTCTAAAACCTGACACCAAGGTTGATCGTACCGAAATAAATCGGTTGCTCACCTTCAAAATTCCGGATCGGATGCGGATTGCTTTGTGCGGCCAGATAATAAAAACCGTGTTGGGTACTCAGATAGGGACTAAATTTCATTTTATCTCTCTTTTCCTTCCTGAAAAGTTCGAGCCGATATCCCAACAATAGACCGACTTCATAATCCCAGCTGTTATAATCTTTCCCATCTATCACGTTGTTTCTGTTGAAACCCGGACCGATAGCCTGATAGATTTCAGCGTGAAGCCCTTTCCAAAAAAATTGTCGGTAGCCAAATGTCAGGGCATAATTGGAAAATTCGCCTTCATCTTCCCGGAATTCAAATGGCCTGATATGAAAACCGACGTAAACATCACCGGCAAGGTCGTTTTGTCTCCAGGTTTCATAAGTTACCTGTCCTTTGTAAATATTTCCCGGAAAAATCGGCCATAGAATATTGACTTCCGCCCCCCATTTTTTACCTTGATAACCTTCATTTTGTGCCTGTGCATACTGCACCAGGCTGAAAAATAATAAAACTGCAATTGTGATTTTTCTCATTATACCAATATTTTAATAGTTAATACTGGTACGAAAGTCGGGTGCGAGGAAAGAAAAATGATTGACTTTGGTCAAGAAAGGCCTTTTGTAGGATTATTTTCTTGCCCGTATTCTACTTAAAGTTTCCGGTTGTATACCCAAATAGGAAGCGAGCATGTACTGGGGCACTTCCTGAAGCAACTTGGAATTACGGTCCAATAATTCCTGGTATCTACTCTCCGGTGTACTATGTAAAAAAGAATCAAGTCTTTTAGCTACGGTTAAATATAAATTTTCTGCAATAAACCTGCCCAGCCTTTCCATGTTTTTATGCTTTTCGTAAAGTAGATTAAGATCTGTTTTTTTGATCTTGTAAATCACTGAGGGTTTCAGGGATTCTATATAATGTTCAGATGGTTTACCAGTCAGAAAGCTCCTGTAATTGGTCACAAAATCTCCTGGAAAAAAGAACGCTGTTACTTTTTCCTCTCCTTCCTGTACATAGTAAAACCGAAAAATGCCTTCTGCAATAAAAGCAATGAAGTCGCAGCTTTCCCCCTGCCTAATCAAAAAATCCTTTTTTTTTAATTCTTCTTTTTGGAAACAAGGAGCAAAGTCATTCCATTCATTGTCTGTAAGGGGCAGGAAATTATTAAAATAAGCTCTGATTTGTTCCATTTGTTTTTTAATGTTGGTGCAATAAAGGGTTTTTAGGTATTCCTGCGTTATTTTGGCATAGTTAATTTAAAACATTCAAAAAAATTTAAAGTATACAGTTAACTCTTATTTTTTGAAGAAAATCCGTTGAACTTAATTTTATCGTTTGAAAAGTAAAACGTTGATAAAGGACCCATTGTTTTCTATTGGTTTATCAAAATAATCTTGGCTATAATCCAAAGCACCTAAAAAAGGAATTAAAAAGAATTTTTTATCTGCGATATCCTTCAATTGCATTATATTTAATCTGTATATCCGCTTTCTTACCAGTAAGCTTAATAACCAATTGAAATGTCTGAAAAAATGCTTGAATTTTGGATTCTTCGGTCATCGGTCTTCGGTCTTCGGTCCCGTTTACAGAATTAGATAGGCGAACTGGCATGATTGCGGATAATCATAATATTTAAATAAAAGCTTCATCGTGCGCAATTTCCCTTCCTACAAACAAAACAAACCTTCCGGTCATTATGATGCCATTGTCATCGGATCGGGCTTGGGCGGGCTAACCACCGCCGCACTTCTTTCCAAGCAGGGGCAAAAAGTGTTGGTACTTGAAAAGCACTATACTATCGGAGGTTTTACCCATGTTTTTAAAAGAAAGGATTATGAATGGGATGTGGGTATTCACTATGTCGGTGATATGCACAATGACCGAAAACTTATGCCCCGTCTTTTCGGATATATCACGCAGGGAAAACTCGAGTGGCAGGACATGGGAGAGGTGTATGATAAAATTGTCTTTGGGGATAAAACCTATGATCTGGTAAAAGGCCGTAAAAACCTCGTTGCCAAACTAAAATCTGAATTTGATACTCCTGAGAATCATGCTGCCATTGACCGCTATATGGAGGCAGTGAAAAATGTAATTGTAAGCAGCAAAGATTTCTATAGCATGAAAGTGGTTCCCGGATTGGTCGGGAAATGGATTCGAAAATGGACTTCAAGAAAATTCCACAAATTCTCGGATATCAGCACACTGGAAATGCTAAAATCCTTAACTGATAATGAAAAACTGATTGGAGTACTTTGTGGCCAATATGGGGATTATGGGCTTCCTCCGGCACAAAGCAGTTTTGCCATGCATGCAATTCTTGTCAATCACTATTTCAACGGAGGATACTTCCCTGTGGGGGGTTCTGCAAAAATTGCAGAGAGCATTTATCCCCTTGTCAGAGCAGCAGGAGGAGATGTGTATTCCAATGCGGAGGTAAAGGGGATTATTTTTGAAGGAAATAAAGCGGTTGGGGTTCGAATGCCAGATGACCACGAACTAAAAGCAGATAGAATCATCAGCAATGCGGGAGTGTTCAATACCTTTCAAAAACTCATCCCCAAGGAGCATCCCCTTTATCCTAAGCTGGAACGGCATTTTGATGGATTGCGTGCATCAGTAGCACATAGTTGTCTGTATATCGGTTTGAAGAAAAACAGTAAGGAACTTCAATTGCCTACTTCTAATTTTTGGATTTATCCAGGTTATGACCACGATAAAAATGTCAGTGAATACCTCACCAATCCGGATGACAAGCCATTTCCCGTGGTATATATTTCTTTTCCTTCGTCCAAAGATCCGGATTGGGAAAAGCGATATCCCGGGTCCTCCACCATCGAGATTATCTCGCTTGCCCCCTATGATTGGTTTAAAGCCTGGGAAAATACCCGATGGGGGAAAAGGGGAGAGGATTATGAAGCCCTGAAAGAGAAATGGTCTTTAAAGTTATTGGAAAGTCTCTACCAACAACTTCCGCACCTGAGAGGACAGATAGATTATTACGAGCTTTCTACGCCCTTATCCACTAAAAACTTTACAGGATACCAATCAGGTGAAATATATGGTCTGGAACATAGTCCGAGCAGATTTCGAAATGAACACCTCACTCCCCATACGCCATTTAAAAACCTTTACCTCACTGGGCAGGATATCGTTTCCTGTGGAATAGGAGGGGCATTGATGAGCGGTCTGATTACTTCATCGGCTATTTTGAAGAAAAACCTGATCAAAACTATTATGAAATGAAAGCATGTTTCCATTGAAATCCCAGAATTGTTATTTGAAAATCCATTGATTTATTGAAAAGTTTGAGATTGAAGATGGAAAAAGAACTAGAAATGCGATTAAGATTTTGGAATTGTCCAATTATCCGGCTGATTTGATTAGGGAAGCGCAGGAGATCAGTTCTTCTTTAGGAGCAGGGAGTTTTAAAGATTGAGATAATTTAAAATTATTTTCCAACTAGGTTAGGCATATAATACTATTATGATTGATAGATTCAAATATTTAAGCATAACTTTCAATTATAATTGAAGTTTATTGTATATTTGCCATAAGTATATCCTATAATTGAAATGATTGAATACATCGAAAGACCTCTTTATATTGATCGTTTGAAACCCTTTATCGGAAAATCATTGATCAAGGTGTTAATTGGACAGCGAAGGGTTGGTAAAAGCTTTCTATTGATGCAACTGAGAGACCTTATTAAGAAAGCAAGTCCTGATATCGAAATAATCTTTATCAATAAAGAGCAATATGAGTTTTCAGAAATAAGGAATTCGAATGACCTATTTAACTATTTGAAAGAAAATGTAAAAGGAAACGGAAAAGTAGCGCTATTTATAGATGAAATTCAGGATATTGAATCATTTGAGATTACATTAAGAGACCTTGTCACTAGAGGTAATTTCGATATTTACTGTACCGGGAGCAATGCTAATTTGCTTTCAAGCGAGCTCGCAACTTTTTTGGGTGGAAGGTATATTGAAATAAAGGTTTTTGGACTTAGTTACGCAGAGTATTTGATATTTTACAATTTACAGGATTCTGTGAATACCTTTCAGAATTATTTAAAATTTGGAGGTTTACCTTACCTAATCAATTTGGATCCTGAAATACAAATAGCCTATGAATACCTGAAAAATATTTATAACACCATATTGCTCAAAGATGTAGTATCAAGATTTAATGTTAGAAACGTAAAATTCCTTGAAAACCTAATTACATTTTTAGCAGATAATTTGGGTAGCATCGTCTCCTCAAAAAAAATTAGCGATTATTTAAAATCTCAGAAAATAAATATTTCAACTCAGGTGGTAATCGATTATCTAGGATATCTTGAAGCATCATTTTTGATTTTCAAGGTAAAACGAACAGGAATAGAGGGGAAAAAAGTATTCGAAATAGGAGAAAAATATTTCTTTGAGGATATTGGAATCAGGAATTCAATTGTTGGTTATAAAGCCAATGACATACATAAAATCCTTGAAAACGTGGTTTACCTGCACTTGCGAATGGCAGGATACGAAGTATCTGTTGGCTTGGAAGGGAAGAAAGAAATCGATTTTATCGCTCAGAAATCAGGAGAAAAAATTTATGTACAAGTGGCATATTTGCTGACAAATGAGGAGACAATAAATCGAGAATACGGGAATTTACTTGAAATCCAGGATAATTTCCCCAAATATGTTGTAACAATGGATGAATTGACTGAGACATCAACTCACAAAGGAATAAACCGAATGCACATTAAAGACTTTTGTTTGAAAATGGTTAATTGATATTTCCTATGAAGTTTGTTTTCAAAATGTCAATTACAAATTATTGGAATTCGCTTTCTTTCAAGTATAGAATATTTTACAGACTGGTCTCGGCAAGCCTGTCTGCTGATGGCAGGCTCGACCATCCCCTTTTAATCTTAAGCTATTCCGTTCACCGAGCCTGCCGAGGTTGTAGAAAATGATATATTGCTACTGGTGAATTTGCGGATATACAAGTTCAATTAATTACTTCCTGTATTTAACTCTTCCTCTTTATCCAATCCATGCTTTTCTTCAAACTTGTTCCTTTTGATTTCGAAGCGGTCAATCTCAGCATTGATGATATCAAGTGTTTCATTAAACCTGGAGAACAAATCCCCCATATTCTTTTCCATCTCTGAGAAGTTGAATTCCATGGCATCCATCTGAAGCTTTGAAGACTTTTCCACCATGGCCACCTGACTGTTTTTAAGGTCTTCCATCATCCTTAAAGCCCTATCCATTTTTTCTAATTTTTGATAATTATTCATAGCTTTTTGATTGTTTTTTATTGGATTAGTACAAAAATCGTTCCTTAGAATTATTCGCATCAATAAATAAAATTAAATGGCAGCAGGAATCCCCAATGGTTATTTTACAATTTTGGAATTTTCCAATCTTCCTATCTTCCAATTCCCTACCTTTGCCGCTTCAATTTTCTTCTCATGATTTCAGTAGACAATATCTCCGTCATGCATGGCGGGCAGGCCCTGTTCAGCAATGTATCCTTTTCCATCAATGAAAATGATAAAATCGCCCTGATGGGTAAAAACGGTGCAGGCAAATCCACCATGCTCAAAATCATCGCAGGCGCCACAAAAGCCACAACAGGTGGTGTTTCTGCGCCAAAGGATGCCATCATCGCCTACCTGCCACAGCATTTGCTGACCGCCGATGACTGTTCTGTTTTCGATGAAACTGCCAAAGCCTTTGCTTCCTATCTTGACATGAAAACCGAAATAGAAAGACTCAACGAGGAATTGACCGTCCGAACAGATTATGATTCGGAGGATTACTACAAAATCATTGAGCAGGTATCCGAACTGAGTGAGAAATTCTACGCCATAGAAGAGGTCAATTATGAAGCTGAAGTGGAAAAAGTATTGTTGGGCTTGGGATTCCTGAGAGCGGACTTTCATAGACCCACTACCGAATTCTCAGGGGGCTGGAGGATGCGGATTGAACTCGCCAAGATCCTGCTTCAAAAACCTGACCTGATCCTCTTGGATGAACCTACCAATCACCTTGATATTGAATCCATACAATGGCTGGAAGAATTCCTGATGGAAAAAGCCAAGGCTGTCGTGGTCATCTCCCACGATAGGGCTTTTGTGGACAACATCACCAACCGGACCATTGAGGTTACTATGGGTAGAATCTATGATTACAAAGCCAAATACAGCCATTACCTTGAACTCAGAAAAGAACGCCGCGAGCAGCAGCAGAAGCATTACGAAGAGCAACAGCGTACGATAGCGGATATTCAAGAGTTCATAGACCGTTTCAAAGGAACTTATTCCAAAACCCTACAGGTACAATCTAGGGTAAAGATGCTCGAAAAAATGGAAATCATCGAAGTGGACGAGGTGGATACTTCGGCATTGAAACTACGTTTTCCACCTTCTCCCAGATCCGGAAAATATCCCGTGATCGTGGAAGACCTTACCAAATCCTATGGAGACCATGTGGTATTCAAAGATGCCAGCATGATCATTGAAAGTGGTCAGAAGCTAGCTTTTGTAGGGAAAAACGGAGAAGGAAAATCCACCATGATCAAGGCCATTATGGGTGAAATCGAATTTGAAGGGAAATGTGAGTTGGGACACAATGCCATGGTTGGCTACTTTGCCCAAAACCAAGCTTCACTGCTGGATGAGACCCTGACTATCTTCGAAACCATAGATCAGATTGCCGTAGGCGAGATCAGAACCAAAATCAAGGACCTCTTGGGTGCCTTTATGTTCAAAGGTGATGATATCAACAAAAAAGTCAAAGTCCTATCCGGCGGAGAAAAAACCCGCTTGGCCATGGTGAAACTTTTGCTGGAACCTGTAAACCTCTTGATCCTCGATGAACCCACTAATCACTTGGACATGCGCACCAAAGATATCATCAAGGATGCGCTAAAAGCCTTTGACGGAACCCTGATTGTGGTTTCCCACGATAGGGACTTCTTGGATGGATTGGTGACCAAGGTATTTGAATTTGGCAACAAGCGTGTCAAGGAACACTTTGAGGACATCAATGGATTTTTACGGAATAAGAAGATGGAGAATTTGAGGGAGGTGGAAAGGGGTTCTAAATGATATATACTTTGTGATATTTACTTCGTGATATAAATGGATACCCTCCTACGGCGGCCGGGTATGCTTTTGGAGATATTGATGGATCTATGCTTTGCGATATTAGTTGATATTGGTGATGAGGTATTGAAAAGAAAAATGATTGAAATATGCTCAGCGATATATATGGATATATGCCTTCGGCGATATAATTTGAAATATGCCTTAAGCGATACTTATGGATATTTGAAGAATGATATTTATGGATAGTATTAAAAGGGATTTGAAGGAAATATTTGACTTTGTAATGAGGCAAAATATTTCAATCTTATTTAAACCATATTTCTACCTTATTTCAAATATTTCAATACCTACTACCAAGAATTACAGAGAAGTTTTTTATTCTAATACTAACCTATAAACCTTAAAAAAATCTTCCTCAACATCAGGGTTGGGTTTGGCCATCACCCATAATTGACCTTCTCTTAGCAACATCGTTTCGGGATGGTAGTGATAAGGGGCAAAGTCAAGAAGTCGATTTCCTTCCAAGTCTGTCACTTGAATTCTCTTGGGATATTTTTTCGGTATACTTTCTCTAAAAGCAATCGCTTCCTCAGGAGTTTTATTTTCCCATTGCAATTCTCTGTCTGTAGCATCATATCCCGGGAAGTAGGCAAGAACAAAGTAATCTCCTATTCTTTTGATATTTTCTATTTTCCCCCATTCAAATCCCAATCCTAATTTCCTGAAATCGTCAGTATATTCCCCCAATCCAGGAAACAATTCATAATCATTCAGATTCAAAGGAATGCTTTTTTTGAGTTCATGGGGCTCCTCAACATCAAAGGCATAGATTATCGGCTCTATACCATAAACCACATAAATCAGGTTATCTCCTATGGAAAAGGCAGGAAACCAAGCTTGTCTGAAAAAATACTTTCCCGATTTAAAAATGCTGCTTTCAGGCAATGGATTGAAAGGGATTTTCTTGCCGGTTTTGGGATGATGCCAATTAAGCACCTGCAATTCATCATAAAGGCTGATTTGGGTATAATCTTCTTTTCTTGAGCCTTGATCGAAATAGAGTAATTTATTCTTATACTTTTCGAAATTTCGGCCCATGCCAAATGAAGCAAAGCTGTAACCGGTAAATTCCTGAGGTTTAACCAAAGAAAGCATCTTGCCTTCCATATCAAAACTTAGATAGCCTCGATTGCCATAAATCAATATGCTGTCCTCGCCAGAAATAAAAACAGGCGAGCGGATTCCTCCATGATTATCCGGCATGTCTCCGAGTTTGGAAAAAGTAGATAAAATATTCCCCTCAAAATCCGCTATAAAAATATCCTCTGTGAACACCTTTTGGTCCATAAATACTACACGCTGCTGACTGGGTGAAATATCCTGAACCATTGGATTGCCTAAAAATGGAATTTGAATAGAATCTATAAGGGTCAGACTTATTGTTTTTGATTCAGGAAGACTTCCTATCTCTTGAATATCCTTTCCTTTTTGAGTACATGAAAAATTGCCCAACAAAGGGGCTGACATGAAATACCCGACAAACAATCTTAAACCAACCCCTTTAACCATGATTTCCAATTTTAAACTAAACTAATAATTTTAGTTTAAAAACCAAAGAATCATCAATATCAAAATCCTTTCTGTACCTAAAGGTAGGTGTTTTGATTTCATACGTATTCATCTTTATTTACCACTATAATTGTAGATTTTACTCTAATGGTCCTGATAATGATCCGGAGTTTTATTTATGGCCAAACATTTTTCCTATCTTTAGCTTAAAAGTTAAATTACACAGTAAATGAAAAAATCATTTAGAATTATACTAACACCGGAAAGTGAAGGCGGATTTACTGTTATGGTTCCTTCTCTTCCAGGTTGCATCACATGGGGAGAGAATATTGAACATGCAAAATTAATGGCCAGAGAAGCCATAGATGTTTATCTTGAAGAGCTTCAAGCCAATGGTGAACCAATACCTGATGATACAAACAGCCTCGAGTTGTCCCTTCTTGTTGATTGAGGCTAATATTTTTTTAGACAATGAAAAGTCTTCTTGGCTCTTGTTTCTTGTTTCTTGGCTCTTGCATCTTTCGTCTAACTTCTCGCTTCTAATCTCTCACATCTACATCCCTCCCTGCATCAAAACCAACAGCAAAGCATTTTGCACCCCCAGATAACCGTCCTCGTTGATCCACCATTCTCCCAAACTATGTATGGCTCCTCCTATCCCTCCTTTGCCGATGGTTACGGCAGGAATTCCTTTGGAAAAAGCAATATTGGCATTGGTAGAACCTGAGGTCAATACAGGATCATTTCCTGATAGAAACTTGGCAAGAGCCATGGTCTGTTGGATTATGGGTGAATCCGGATCGGCCATACCGCTTGGCCTATCTCCAACTTTTTCTATTTTGAGTTTCAAAGCATCACCACTTCGGATAATGGCATTCTCCTTTTCCAATCCTTCTTCCATTGCTGTCAGAAACAATTGATTGATGCCTTTCAGTTTCTCCTGACTTTCCGAACGCATATCCACCAACATCCAAGATTCGTAAGGGATGGAGTTGACAGAAGTGCCGCCACCCAAAACCGAAACACTGTAAGTGGTCTTTGGACCTTCCTTGGTAAATACATCTGCCTTTGAGACAAAAGCTGTGATGGCATGGGCCAGGGCATTGTGAGGATTTCCGATTCCAAATGCACCGTAAGAATGCCCTCCTGAACCTTTGAACATGACCTTATACCTGAGCGAACCAATGCCCCCATTCACAATATCTTCCAATCCGCCCCCATCTATGGCGATATGGGCAGCCAAAGGATGTGCGCCTTCCCTTAAAAGATGCTTCATCCCTTTCAGGTCTCCCAATCCTTCCTCTCCTACTGTTCCTGCAAACCAAATATCATGTTCCGTACGGATATTGAATTCATGGAAAGTCTTGACCAAAGCAATCACCACTGAAAGGGACCTTGTCGCATCACCGATCCCAGGGGCAAAAAGTGTGTCCCCTTTCTGCTTGACTTTTACATCTGTACCAAAAGGAAATACCGTATCCAAATGCGCCTCCACGAGGATGGTTTTATCCGACTTGATTCCTTTTCGCTTTCCGATGATATTACCAACCTCATCTATCCATACCGTATCCGCCCCGGCTTTTTTCAACAGTTCGGCGAAAGCCAAACCTTTTTCCTTTTCGTGAAAAGAAGGCGAAGGTATCTCAGTCAAGAAAATCATATCCTTGATGGTCTGATCATCGATGGATTTGATATACTCAAAAGCCTTTTGGATCGTTGGTTTATTCACCAACTCCTCCACCTGTTTTTGGTATTGCGGCTGTATGGTTTGGGCAATGATGATTTGATTGGTTAGCAAAAATACCAATAGTGGGAAGAAGGCCTTGATGTTCATAAATGGAAGTTTCTATTGATAGCGAAATAGGTGAAAAATAAAAAGGATGGCAATACCACTTATAAACAATTGATCAAAAAATGTTATTTTTAACTTATTAAGACCCCAAAACCAAAGGATCCTGCTTCAACAAAAATACAAGTGCCTGATAAAGTTCCGGATGATACTCCTTTAACTCGGCTGATTTTTCAAAGAATGTTTCCAAAGCAACTGCAAAAAACTCATGGCTGTTTTTACCGGCAGAAGATCTGAATATGGATGCTTCACCTGATTGGATGTTGCGGATTTCAAGGGAAGCAAGCTTAGAATAAGTCTCCCAACGAGCAGGATTGAAAAAATTACTCTCCCTATTATAATGGATCTGATTTTCCAGTTTGAGGGCATGGGCCATTTCATGGATGCCTAAATTGACCCCATCACTTGGATAAAGAAAGCCCTCTGCAAAACTTCGCCAAGACAATACAATTACCCCTAGTTTGGGATTGACTTCCCCTTTATGGTATTGCTGATTGATGGTAGAAAAGTAATTGTCAGGATAGATCAGGATTTTTTTGAAATGCTTGAGCGAAACTCCCCTGAATCCAAAAGTCACCATCACGGCTGTGGCCCCAATCAGCAACTGCATCTCACGCGTCACCTGTTTCATTCCACCACGGGGAATCATTCTTTTTTGTGCTAAAAATTTGGCTAATCTTTGTCTGAATTCTTTTTGATGTTTTGGGTTAAGCTTATGGTAATAGAGGAAATGTTCATCCAAAAATAGAATATCGGCATTATGGAGTGATTTGATTCTCAGAAAAAATAACAACTCCTGCCCCAAAGTAATCAGGCCATCAAATAAGGTTAAAATCAATCCCTTTCTACGCATGGGATGAAATTACGATTCTAATTTCAGAAATCCTTTAAACCTACATCATCCTTTTTCTTAGAATTTACTAAATCGTTCGTACCTAAGGTACTTCTGTTGGGACAGGAACTCCTTGATCCCGGCAATAAATTGCCGCACTATTATTTCGGTCATGCCTACGGCACTTTTTGGCCCATCCGAGTATTATCACACACAGAAGTACGTTACACAATCCATCGGTAATAATGTTGGTTTATTTTGCTCGCCAATGTGAGTGTCTTCACTCACATTACAAAACTTCTTCACTTCACAAAAGCCTATTTGCAATATTAGCCCAAAAGGGCTTTTTGAAAAATGAGGAAATCTGTCATCCGATCGCCAAAGTGAATGTCTCCACTCACATCAGTAAGTTCCTTCACTGCGCATAAAGCCTGCCTTGGAATATTATCCCAAAATGGCTGCCTTAACAAAAACGAAATTGCGCCAGCAATCATCCTAATAAAAGAAGGGTCTCCTAAAACCTAGGAAACCCTTCTTTAAACTTCTGCCTCTTAACTAAGAGATTTCACTTCGCACTACAGTCAATTTTCAGTTTCAATGTCTAAATAAGCTCCTTCAAAACGACGAACCTTAAGGTTTTAACTTACCTAACATCCGTCATCGGTCATCGGACAGATTTCAGCTAAAAACAACTCCCCACTTCAAACTTCCAACCTACTTCGCATAATTCACCGCCCGCATCTCCCTGATCACCGTGATCTTAATCTGACCGGGATACTGCATTTCTTTTTCAATCTTTTGAGAGATGTCAAAGGAAAGTTTACTTGCAGTGGCATCATCCACGTTCTCGGCATCCACCAATACTCGTAATTCTCTTCCTGCCTGCATGGCGAAGCATTTGTTGACACCATCAAAGGCCAAAGCGAGTTCTTCCAACTCTTTCAGACGCTTGATATAGCTGTCCATGATTTCCCTTCTTGCCCCAGGTCTTGATCCGGATATGGCATCTGAGGCCTGAACAATCGGTGAGATCATCGAAGTCATCTCTATTTCATCATGGTGGGCACCTATGGCATTACATACTTCAGGATTCTCCTTGTATTTTTTGGCAAGCTCCATACCAAGGATCGCATGGGGAAGTTCAGCTTCTTCCGGCCAGACTTTTCCGATATCATGCAGCAATCCTGCACGCTTGGCCAACTTGGCATTCAGGCCCATTTCAGCGGCCATGGTAGCACACAATTTGGCTACTTCTTTGGAGTGTTGAAGGAGATTTTGTCCGTAAGAAGAACGGAACCTCATCCTCCCGATCATCCGGATCAGTTCAGGATGCAGCCCATGTACTCCCAATTCAATACAGGTCCTTTCACCTATCTCCACAATTTCCTCCTCTATATTCTTTTCAGTCTTGGCTACCACCTCTTCAATCCTTGCAGGGTGAATCCTGCCATCCTGCACCAATCTGTGCAAAGACAATCTCGCCACTTCTCTCCTTACCGGATCAAAGCCGGAAATAATGATTGCCTCAGGTGTATCGTCCACTACAATCTCAACCCCGGTAGCCGCTTCCAAAGCACGGATATTCCTACCTTCCCTACCGATGATTTTTCCTTTTACATCATCACTCTCAATGTTGAAAACCGAAACACAGTTCTCAATCGCATGTTCTGTTGCGGTCCTTTGGATCGTATCCAAGACTATTTTCTTGGCCTGCTTGGTGGCGGTAAGTTTGGCATTGTCCAGGATATCCTTGATCTGTGAGGAAGCTTTGGTGGTGGCTTCATCCTTGAGCATTTCTACCAATTGTTCTTTAGCTTCTTCTCTGGTAAGTCCTGCTATTTTTTCGAGGTCAGCTATACGCTGATTGGTTACCCGGTCCAGTTCCTCTTTTTTGACCTGAACGGCATGCATCTGCGCACTGAGGTTTTCTTTCTTGCTATCGAGTTCAGCTTCTTTTCTTTTGATCTGTTCCAATTCCTTGGACATGACCTGCTCCCGCTGTTTGATTTTGTTTTCGTTGGTAAGGATGATGTTTTTCTTTTTGTTCATCTCCTCTTCAAACTCAGACTTAAGTCTCAGGTACTTTTCCTTTGCCTCCAGAATCCTGTCTTTTTTGGTGGCCTCTGCTGTTATCTCCGCTTCACGGATGATGCTTTTTGCTTTTTCCTTGGCTTCTGCTTCGAGCTTTTTGTTATTGTTTTTGATAAAAAGGCCCGCCAAGACAGCGCCCAATCCCAGGCCTACAATGCCTGCGATAATAATGTATAGTGATTCTCCCATAGGTTTATTGATATATTTAAAACCTACCTGCAAAAGAAAAATCTCCGAAAGAGAGGGGAATGAAAATTATAAAAGGGAACTCAATTGTTCATTGATCCGTATGACGCTGGACTTTATCAATTCACTGTCTTCAGTATTGATCGTATTTTGTTCCATGGATTCGACCATACTGTCGAAGGCTACCATAGCCAACAAGTCCTGACGGTCATCCAAACCAAATTCTTCTCTGTACCTTTTGATTTTATCATTAATTAATTTTCCTGCATGTCTGATTTTGGCTTCATCTTCTGCCTTCACCTTCATGGGGTATTCCCGATCTCCGATTTTCAACCTGATAGAAAGTGTTTCCATATTATTCAGACAAATAGGCAATTATATTATCGATTTCCTTTATATAATTATTGATTTTTTCTCTCAATTCGGCAGACTCCATATCTTCCACCGGTATGCTGTTTACAAGTTTAGCTATTTTAATTTGATTTTTAAAATCCTCCAACGAACGCTCTTTGTCTTCGAGTTTGGTTCTCAATGAAAACAGGTCTTCTTTCAGGGATTGATTTTCCTGTTCCAGCTGCTGCAGTTTGCGGCCAACCTGTATGGCAAGTTTTTCGGTTTGTTGGAGTTCTTCGTGAATCATTTTTATTTTCTGATAAATGCACCTACTTCATTCTCAAAACTTTGAATAAGCCGGGACATGGTTTTGTCAATTATTTTATCTGTCAAAGTATTCTCGGTATCCTGTAGGAAAAAGCTCAAAGCATAGGCCTTTTTGTCTGCATCAATCTTTTCTCCCTGATATACATCAAAGACTCCGATTCTTTGCAACAATTTCCCGCCTGCCCTGACAGCTGTTTTTTTGATCTGATCAAAGGTGATTTTTTTATCTATCACCAAGGACAGGTCCCTTCTTACCTCCGGAAATTTGGAAATTTCTGAGTACTTTTTCAAACCTTTGGATTTTTTTGCCAACAAATCCCAATTCAGGTCTGCATACAACACTTCCTGTTTTACCTCTGCCAACTTCCCGATATGCTCCTGAACCACCCCGATGGTCCCCAATTCTTTTGTACCCAACTTCAAGAGCAATGCATAATCAAACGGGGCTGCATGGATGATTTCTACCTCCACATTGTCAATCCCCAATTTTTCGAGGATCATTTCCACTGTTGAATACATATCCGGAAAAGCCACTGCTTTGGAAGGTTCCAACCAACTTTCAGCAGCTTTGTCTCCCGTCAGGAACAAGGCCAGTCTTTTTTCTTCCCTATAACGCTCTTCTTCCTTGAAATATACGGTGCCGAATTCAAATAATTTCAGGTCTTTCTGTCTGCGGTTGATATTATGTGCCAAAACCTCCAATCCTGAAAACAACAATGACTGCCTCATCACTCCCAAATCCTCACTGAGTTTGTTGAGGATTTCCACATTGTTGGCCGGATTCAGGAACCCTGATTTCTCCGCATAAACGGGCTTGGTCAGGGAATTGGTGATAATCTCAAAATACCCCAATCCTGAAAGTACCTCACTCAATCTGTATTGGAGTTTGTTGAGGTCTTTGACAGGATGTTCTGCCAGATAATCAGAATTCAGGTTTTCGGATAATGGGACATTATCAAAACCATGGATTCTAAGGATTTCCTCTATCACATCCGCTTCACGGGTAACTTCTACCCGGTAGGGTTTTACCGAAACTGTGATGTTCTTTTCGGTTTCTCCGATATAGAGAATGTCCAGATTTTCAAGGGTCTCTTTTATTTCTTCTTTTGAAATCTCTTTTCCGATCAGTCTATGAATATTGGCATAACTCACCTCAATGACCAAGTCCTCCACAGGGGCAGGATACACATCAATTACCTCAGAGGAGATTTCACCACCCGCCAATTCTTTGATCAACATGGCAGCCCTTTTCAGTGCATAAACAGGCATATTGGGATCTGTTCCTCTTTCAAAGCGGAAGGAAGCATCTGTTTTCAATCCGTGAAACTGTGCCCCTTTTCGGATGACATCCGGAGAAAAACAGGCACTTTCCAAAAAGATGGAAGTGGTATTGTCGGACACTCCCGAACCTTTTCCACCAAAAATACCTGCAATACACAAACCTCCCTTTTCATCACAGATCATCAGTTCATCGCCGGAAAGTTTTCTTTCCTTCTCATCCAATGTGACAAAAGGAGTATCCTTGGGAACTTTTTTGACAATGATTTTCCCGCCGTTGATTTTGTCTGCATCAAAGGCATGTAGGGGCTGTCCCAGGTCATGGAGGATAAAGTTGGTGATATCGACAATATTGTTGATCGGATCTAAATCAAGGGCTTTCAGATAATTCTGAAGCCAATCCGGGGATGGGCCTATCTTGATATTGGAAATGGTCAGGCCTGCATATCGGGGACAATCCTCAGTACTTGCCACTTCTACAGGGATAATTCTGTTGGTGTTGTCAACCTTGAAATTATCCACTGAAGGGATACAAATCTCTTTTTTGAGCAAGGCTTTCAGGTCCCTTGCAACTCCGAGATGGGAAGCAGCATCGGCTCGGTTTGGAGTAAGCCCGATTTCCAGCACATGGTCCCGGACTACCTTGAAATACTCAGTAGCAGGAGTTCCATTTGGCAGATCGGTATCCAACACCATTATTCCGGCATGGCTTGCACCGATCCCGATTTCATCTTCAGCGCAGATCATACCTTGGGAAACTTCCCCACGGATTTTTGCTTTTTTGATCTCAAAGGATTCACCCGAAACAGGAAAAAGTGTAGCCCCTTCCTTGGCAACCACCACTTTTTGTCCTTTGGCTACATTAGGTGCACCGCAGACGATGGGTACCACGCCTTCCCCAATATCGACAGTTGTAATGCTGAGTTTATCGGCATTGGGATGGCGGTCACAGGTGATGACTTCCCCAATGACAACACCCTCGAGGCCTCCTTTGATGGATTCAAACAACTCAATCCCCTCCACCTCCAGACCGGAATCGGTCAACAAGTCAGCAATTTCTTCGGGTGATTGGTTTAAGGCAATAAAATCTTTTAATCTATTTATAGAAATTTTCATAAAAACACAGCTAATACGCAATAAGGCACAAATTTAAGAGAATTGCCTTAGGTAAGTAGTGGATGTCTGAAAAATGTGAAACCCAATGGTAAAAAATGAAATATGTCTTAACTTTTAATCTATAAAAACTTCTGGGTTTTAGAAAACCAAGGACCCGACAAATAATGCGCTCAATATTTCATCTTTTCTGAGCCTTCAAGAAGTTTAGCTATCTAAAAAAACCGGTGACCAACACGACCACCGGTTCTCTAAGACTTAAACAGATCTCATTTGTGAGGATTCCTTATGCTAAAACTTGAATTCATACCCGAATTGAATGGCAGTAAAAGACCCGCTAAATCGGTGCCTAGCTGAATAGTGATCACCCATAAACGAGATGTCTCTGTAATCAACTACATAAAAATCCTTTCCCAATGCATGGCCATAGATCACAGAGGCAAATATTCTGTGTTTCCCCATCAATCTATAAACGGCCAGTTCTGGACGTATATGGTATACAAAGTCACCCCCTGAACCATATGTTTCCATCTCGTGAAGCAAGATAACCCTTTCCTCCAACGAACCGTCATCCTGTCGTATCGTAAGTCCCGAGTAAACTACTCCTTCGTCACTGATGATTTCTTGGTTTTTCAAGGAGGAGGGATTATTAGAAATGTTCAAACCAAGTGAAGCGATCACACCGTACTTGCTTTCGCCAAAAGGTATGTCATAATCAATGCTCGCCATGGCCTGACCCTTGACGCCACTAAATGAGCTGTTGTAATTGTTCTGGTTCTCCATTCTATTGGAGGCCATCATGCTATTGATCCCCCCCCCCAGTCTAAAGCTTAGACTGTGATTAAGAAAGTACCTGCCATACAAAAGCATGTGTACACCCCCTGCACCCCTAGCTTCAAATGATTGCAATTGGTTGGGAACCGTGACCGTTTCGGGAACTAACTTGGATATGCCCCCCTGATAGCCTACTGCGAACCTGTTTTGAGCCAAAAGCGGATTCGCTAAAATGACCAATGTGAATAATAAAATGAACTTTTTCATAATCTATTGGAATTAATTATCTAATAACTGGCTGTAACTGAAAGTAATAAGGTTGTCCACTTTGAGCGTGACTTCCCCCTAAATGACCTTCATATATTCCGTATAAATTGATTTGTGTAAGTCTCCTACTTGCTTCCCAATGGATTTTTTGTATTTTTTCTGTGTTGGTAGGCGGGGGACTACATCCCTGGCAACTGGCATAACAACTACTCAAAGAAACGACTGGCTTATTATTAGGCTTAAAATTACCCCAGTAGGTGATGGTCATGTTGGGATCACCCTCGCTTCCCCAAATATTTGTGCCTGCGGTATTCCTTTTTTGATGGACCAATTCAGACTTCAATCTGAAATATATGGCCGCCGCCTGGTAAACATGTGTTGCGATCGCTCTATATTGAAAGTCTCCTTCCTGATAAGGAGGCGATGTTGTATAGTCACATTTACGGTCGGGGTTACCACAATCGGCCCTCAAGACAGGCACAAGTGGAGTAACATAACCGGATCCAGGTGGAAAGGAACCTGGGCAGGATTGTATTCTTTGGCTATAAGAACTTTCCTCACCTGTCTTATCTTCAATTGATATCATGGGTTCAGGCTCCAATTCCCTAAGCAGGTCTTCCTCAAAGTCAAAAATCCTAATTGCTGGGTTTTCCTGATTCCTGTCTATCAAATGCTGTCTAAGACTATGGTCCTTTGTTACGGCAGCTACCCTAAGTTCAAAATCCAAATAAATCAAATATTCCCCAATGACTATCATGCCGTCTTTATCCAACAATTGAAGAATTGTGGCATCCTCAAAGTCTTCAAGAAACTCCTTTCCTACATCAGATAGACGACCGTAAACAGTGTTTATTGTTTGGCGCTTTGAAAAAATTTTCGCTAAACTTTGGAAGTCAGGAATGTCAAATACCTCCGGGTCATCAAAAAAACTTTCATAGTCTAGGATACTGGCAAATTTCAGAGTCCCTCCCTCAATCCTCATAACTTCTTGTTCAGATTGATGGGGAAATTCCCCCTTCAGCTCATCATGACATCCTAACATCATAATAGAAGAGAAAATTCCGAGTACATAACCCAGATTTGTGATTCCACTTTTCATCTTTATTTGTTTTATGTTTTACCTACTCTGTTTAAGGATTTTCGGCTAACTCCTTACTTATTTTGAAATAATATGCATCAAATAGAATGGGGAAATCAACTAAGAATAAGTCCAGCAACTAATCAATTACAAGACTAGTTTATTAAGCAAAATTTGAATTAAATCCCATCTAATTCATCACCTTGTAATCCCTTCCGTTTTAAGATCATCCATCAAATAGCTTTTGGAAAATTTCACCATTTATTACAAGAAGTATTTTCCACTTATTCGATCCTAATATTTTCTAAAAGTTATTATCAGGAAAGTATGTTTAGACAATTAGTTATACCCAAACTTAATAGGTTAATTTGAATAAAAAAATACCCTGTTTAGGGTATTTTTTCTATATAAAAATTTATATTTCAATATATATTGTTTAAAAAGTTATAAAAATTTAATTTTCTAATTTCGTGATTCTAGGATCCTCCTCAATTAAAAGTGATTTGAAAGAAAAAAACATATGGACTAATTAGACTAAAGGTAAGTTCTCCAATTCCGCATGGACCCAATCAATGGTCACGCCATCCTTTTCGCCATAGCAAGTACATGTTCAATTTATGCCCTTTGGTTCTTGGTTCTTTTACCTAAAAGACCTTCAGTGTTTTGAAAACCACAAAGGTCTAGTCCCTCTTATAATCCTTCTCCAGACTGGACATTTCCATTTCTTAATAACAAATCATTTCTGAACTGATTGACCGTGACCACATCTGACCAAAGGCTGGTAAAGATCATACCAGGAGTATATGCGTTGACATTATCAATAACGAGAGTGGAAAGGGGTTCTCCCGAATCTGTCAGGTCATAATACATGCCATAAGGAATCCTTTTCATAAAATAATTGAGTTAAGAGTGAATAAATAAAAACTAACTTTTAAAAGCGTTTGAAAAGTAATCAAAAAAAAAAGTCCTAATTTTTTAATATTAAATTTTTATTGATAAAACATTAAGTGATTGGTTATCAAGAATAATACTTTTTATCCCGGATATATACCATTAATTTAAAATATGACCCATTCATAACGGTTATAATTAAAGAGTTCTTGATTCGGTTGTTTCCAGATTCAATCACTCACTCGACATTACTAATCATTCCAACCTATCCCGGAATTCGACAAAAAGCCAGTATTGATTCTTGGCTCTTGATTCTTTTGTTTCCCCTCTGCAATAGATGTCTTCCCGTACAGTTGTCGGGATCGACATGACAAGGTGAAGTCTTTAGGGTTTCTATACCTTCCAAAATTGTGAAAGCTTCAATGTAGGTATCGTCCAGTCTTTGTTCTTGATTTTATTGTTCCCCTAAGTAATTAGATGTCTCCTGCCGTCGACATGACAAGGTGAAGTCTTTTGGGTTTCTAAACCTTCCTAAATTGTGGAAGCTTAAATGTAGGTAACATCCAGTCTTGATTCTTGGCTCTTTTTCCAAAGAAAGACCTTCAGGGTTTTGAAAACCCCAAAGGTCGACTAGTCCTTCTTATAATCCTTTTCCCCTGCCCTTATCGCTATCTCCATCACATTCTCCTTTGGCGGCAAAGGACAGGCAAAATCAGGGTTGTAGGCGCAATAGGGATTATAGGCCATATTGAAGTCTATGGTGATGCTGTTTTTACCATCCTGTCTGAGGTTGATATAGCGGCCTCCGCCGTAGGTCTCCTCGCCGCTTGTCCCATCTGCAAAAGCCAGGAAGAAATTTCGTTTATCCAATTCCTTGATGGACTGAAGCAACAATAGCCGATGCGTTTGCCCTTCCAGTTCAAATTCCGCGAAGGAATGCTTGAGGTATTTCTCGACCGTGCCATCGGTCATGGGAAGTTCCATCATCTTTCGGTCTTCCACAGGAATCATTTTAGCCCTAACTTTGTATGCAGGGTCAACCGTATAAAAATCAAGCTCTTTGAAATCCCTCTTCTGCAACTCGGACAAGGGTGATTCGATATTGAACCGGATAAACTTATACTGTCTTTCCCGCTCCTTTTCGATCTTTTCTATATAAACTTCCGGATCGTCTGTTCCAGTAAGTGTATAAACTACCGCAAGGGTGATTACGGCAAGTACTCCAATAATCAAAATATTTCTTGTATTCATCATTTATAATATTCCTTCATCTGCGAAGCTAAAATAGGCAACATCGGTGATAATCACATGATCTATCACATGGACTTCCATACATTTACCCGCATCTACAAGTTTTTTGGTCAGGTGCTTGTCATGGTCGGAAGGTTTAAGGTTTCCGGATGGATGATTGTGCACCAACACAATTGAGCATGCCAAGCAGTCCAGGGCATGTTTGAAAATGATTTTGGGATCCGCAACAGTTCCGGTAGTCCCGCCTTTGCTGATCAGTATTTTTTTGAGGACATAGTTGGCTCGGTTCAGCAACAAAATATAAAAATGCTCAATCGGTTCATCTATCAATTCAGACCTCATCAGATGGAACACATCCCCTGAGGAGATGATCCTTGGTCTTTTGACCAGTTCGGTGATCAGTTTCCTTCTTCTGCCCAACTCCAGTCCGGCTACGATACTGATGGCCTTAGCTTCCCCTATGCCTTTGAATTTTTTCAGGTCGTTAATGCTCATTTTTGCCAGCTCTCCCAGATCATTATTGACTTTCGAGAGGATATACCTGGCCAAATCCACCGCGCTCAGGTATTTGGTCCCTGAACCTATCAGTATGGCAATCAGTTCCGCATCCGACAAAACGGATTTACCTTTGAGCAGGAGTTTCTCCCGAGGCCGATCCTCTTCTGCCAATTGGGAAATCTTGATTGATGAATAGTCTTCCATAAAAGAATTTGGTGAAAAGTGAAATATTAGTCTGGATATATGGTTCAACGCTTCTTTGCAAGTAACCTAACATTCTAATTCAGTTAGGCGGAAGACCGAAGACCGAAGACGGAAGTAAGCAGCAAACCATGGTCCGGCCTTGGTCCTGGTAGATTTTCCTCTTTAATGGTATCGTTGCCGATATACCGATATTGACTACTGCATAACCACGATGTTGTCATTAATTTGGTAATTCCGTACAATTCTCGGTGAGTTATTTAAATAAACAATTGTCTCGTCCTGAAATTACTTGACACATTACTTAAAAATCACCTGAACTGTTCAACCCATTCAGGGTTGATGTTCCAGATTTAATCTCTTCAGTTCCCCGCGTTTCACACGGGGCTATTCAAAGTTCAACCCTTTCAGGGTTATCAAATCCTCCATAAATCTTTATTCTTCCCTCAGAATACCCGATAATTGAGTCTTCAGTCTTCGGTCTTCCGTCTTCGGTCTTCCGACCCGTTTGTAAAAGAATTCAGGGTTATTTGCAAGAAACCACATTTGAAATCGACAAAGATAAAAATAAGGAATGCCCCAAAACAAAAAAAGCCCCGAACCATAGAACGGGGCTAATTAAACGTTTAATTTCTTTTTTAGGCAATTGCGTTGACAAACCTAGTCAATTTTGACTTTTTGTTTGCTGCGTTGTTTTTATGAATGATGTTCTTTTTGGCAAGTTTATCAATCATAGATGTAACTGTTTTCAAAAGCTCTTGCGCTTCAGCTTTGTCAGTAGAAGATTTCAACCTTTTGATGAAGGTTCTTGTTGTCTTGTGCTGATATCTGTTTCTCAAACGCTTGGCTTCGTTTGCACGGATTCTTTTTAGTGCTGATTTGTGATTTGCCATATCCTTTATTTTACTTAATTTCTTTTGTTCGCCCCAATCCTAAATGGAGTGCAAATGTAATAGATAAATATTTAAACACAAAAGGATTTCTGAACTAAACCTGGTAAAGCTCCGAAATCTATCGAAAATTGTTATTTGCCGCCTTAGGTTGGCAAAGGTAATAGAATTTAGTTTTTCAAAAAGATTTAATTTTCATAAATTCAGGAATGCGGAAATTTTTAGCCTTTACCCTGTTCCTTTTTTTATCGGGCGCCGACCTGGTCGCTTGGGGATTTTTTGCACACAGAAAGATCAATAGACTGGCAGTATATACCCTACCAATTGAAATGATAGGCTTTTTCAAGGCCAATATTGAGTTTATCACAGAGAATGCCGTCAATCCTGACAGAAGAAGGTATGCTGTGATAGGAGAAGCGGAAAAACACTTCCTGGATGCAGATGCTTATGGGGACAGTGCAGTTTTCAAATTGCCAAGATACTGGAATCAGGCTTTGGAAATATTTACAGAAGAGGAACTGAGAAGGCACGGCATCGGACCTTGGAATGCCTATCATACCAAAATCCAATTGACAGAAGCCTTCAAAAGAAAAGATGCCAAAGCCATTCTTCGCTTGGCTGCCGACCTCGGCCATTATATTGCTGATATCAATGTGCCGCTTCATACTACCAAAAATTACAATGGACAACTCACAGGCCAATATGGAATTCATGCTTTTTGGGAAAGCAGGGTTCCTGAGTTGCTTTCGGATGATTTTGATTTTTTTGTGGGAAAAGCCACTTATCTGGAAAAACCCCAACTTACAGCTTGGGATGCAGTGATTGTGGCACACATGGCTTTGGATTCAGTTTTGAACTTTGAAAAAGTATTGACCGAAAGATTTGATGATGACAAAAAATACAGCTATGAGGAAAGGGGAGGAATCAGCACTAGGGTTTACTCAAGATCATTTACCATAGCTTACAATGATATGCTTTCGGGACAAGTGGAAAGGCAGATGCGCAGGTCGGTAAAAATGATAGCAGATTTTTGGTACACCGCATGGATTGATGCAGGCCAACCGGATTTGAATTCCCTATTGAAAAATCCCGTGGAAATCCCTGAGGAAAAAATGGATAACAGCAAACCATTGAATGTAAGGGAACATGAAGGCATCTCTTCCCGGGAAAAACCAGAAGACTTGAGGAAGTCTTTTATGAGGGCGATGTGGAGGATTAATTGATATTGGTGGATATTTTGGGATATTGGTTGATATTGTTGGAGCGGGATGGTTGGAAATATGGTTGAAATATACTTTGTGAAATAAATTGAAATATGGTTTAATTATAGGCCAACCATTAAATGGAACGCTGATGACGCTGATTTAGCAGATCTCCGCAGATAAAAAAATCAGCGACAATCAGCCCAATCAGCGTTATCAGCGTTCTACCAAAATCATCAAATGGAACACGGATGACGCTAGTTTAGCAGATACCCACAGATAAAAAAATCAGCGATAACCAGCCCAATCTGCGTTATCAGCGTCCTATCAAAATCATCAAACCAATTCCTTCTTTGTCGAATTCAAATAGAACCGGATAGCTTGTCCCAATTTCAAAAAAGTCTCTCTGAAAACGTCCTCATTTTCTTCCAACAAGGTAACCCTAAAACCTCTTAAGTCAGAACAGAAGGATGAGATGGGCACCACGCAGATATGGGCAGAGGCCAGCAGATAATATACAAATCTTTTATCCAAAGGCATTTCGTTCTCCTGAAGCCAGCCTGTCAATAAAGCTTTGACTTTAGGGTCTTCTATGGGAAGATACTGTTCTGCATCCAGGAATTTTTCATCAAAAACCACCGTATTGTAAAATGCTCCTTTAGTTGGATTGAATTTGATGCCGGGAATATCGCCCAGGATTTCTTCCATGATTCGGCTTCTTCTCCCTATTTTTTCATTCTGGGTTTCCCTGTAGTTTTGGTATTCGGGATGACTCATGATTTTCGGGATGGACAATTGGGGCAGAATAGTGGAACACACTTCTATCATTTTGGCATTCTCCAAAGTCTGGCAAAGCTTGGCAAATTCTTTGGAAGCATTCCTGTTGTAAAATTCCATCCAACCACATCTTGAACCTGGCCAAGGAAATTCCTTGGAAATTCCCTTCAAAGAAATCGCAGGCAAATCTCCGATGACTTCTGCCAATGAAACCGCCTTGACCCCATTATAAGTGATGTTCTGATAGATTTCATCAGCTATCAAAAGCAGCTTGAATTCCCTTGCGATATGCACAAAAGCCTCCAAAACCTCTTTGGGATAAACCATTCCTGTGGGATTGTCAGGATTGATGATCAAAATTCCTACGATTGAAGGGTTATATTTCACCTTGTTGTACAGGTCATACATATCCGGAAGCCATTCATTGTCCGGATCCAACTTATAGGTGATCGGGGCAGTATTGGCATGTGCTGCTTCAGCCGAACTGTGGGTACTGTATGCAGGTGAAGGTCCGATAATCCTTGCTGTGGGAATCAAAAACTGGTACAATTTGGCAATGGCATCTCCAAGCCCATTAAAAAACAAAATATCTTCAGGAGTGATCTGACTCCCCTGCTTTTTGTTATTGATATCTGCCAAAAACTTTCTGGTTTCCAATACTCCTTTCGAATCGGCATAGCCATAAGATTTGTCCTGACTTACCAATTCGGAGACAATCTCCTTCATCCACACTGGTACCTCATTATGTTTTTGGATAGGATCCCCGATATTTTCCCAGGTGATTTCATAGCCAAGGGATTCTATCTGTCGTGCTTTTTTGACGATCCCTCTGATCTCATAATTCAACTCCTCGGCGCCGGGTCTTAATAACAATGTCCTCATCATGCTGGTATTTGGAAATTGGGAACAAATAAACAAAAAAGGGAGCGAATGATTGTGGATTCCTTAAAAAAGATAGTGTTTGGATTAAAATGCACTGGTTCAAGACTTAGTCTTGGACCAATACCAGTGAAGTCTTCAGACTTCCACCACAAATAGTCTTAAGACCTGCCTGCAGCAGGCAGGCTTGAACACTGTCAAATTCACTGCAGTCTGAAGACTGCAAACAAAAATGGTCCAAGTCAAAGACTTGAACCACTTGCCTAAAACTTGAACCATGCTACCTTTTTCTCTCTTGTCTCAACAAGCCTATTTCTAACTTGTCACCCCCTTCATCCTTCATCCTTCCTCCCTCAGCCTTTACTTCAGCTTCTTATACTTAATCCTCTTCGGCGTCACATCTCCCAATCTCTTCTTCTTATTCTCCTCATAGTCAGAAAAGTTTCCTTCAAACCAATACACTTGGGAATCTCCCTCAAATGCCAGGATATGGGTACAGATCCTGTCCAGGAACCATCTGTCGTGGGAAATTATGACGGCACATCCCCCAAAATTCTCCAATGCTTCCTCCAATGCTCTCAGCGTGTTCACATCCAAATCATTGGTTGGTTCATCCAATAACAGCAAATTACCGCCTTCTTTCAGGGTCATAGCCAAATGGACACGGTTTCTTTCTCCACCGGAAAGTATGCCTACTTTCTTTTCCTGATCCGAGCCTGTAAAATTGAATTTCCCCACATAGGCGCGGGAATTCATTTCCTTGTTGCCCAACTTCATGATCTCATTTCCACCGGAAATGGATTCATAGACTGTTTTATTTGGATCCAGATTATCATGTTCTTGATCCACATAAGCAAGCTTTACCGTCTCCCCTACTTCAAAATTCCCGGCATCGGGTTTTTCCCTTCCTGTAATCAATTTGAACAGGGTCGATTTTCCCGCACCGTTTGGTCCTATAATCCCTACAATCCCACCTTGGGGAAGACTGAAAGAAAGATTTTCAAATAATAATTTATCTCCATAAGCTTTGGAAACCCCATTGACTTCAATCACTTTGGCGCCAAGTCTTGGCCCAGGTGGAATATATAATTCCAGTTTGGCTTCTTTCTCCTTCCCTTCTTCACTGATCAGTTTATCGTAAGCGCTCAATCTTGCCTTTCCTTTAGCCTGACGGGCTTTGGGGGTCATGCGGATCCATTCCAATTCACGCTCCAAAGTTTTCTGACGCTTGGACTCGGTTTTTTCTTCCTGTTTCAGCCTATTCTGCTTTTGGTCCAACCAAGAGGAATAGTTGCCTTTCCAGGGAATTCCCTCTCCTCTATCCAACTCGAGTATCCAACCGGCTACATTATCCAAGAAATAACGGTCGTGCGTGACTGCTATTACAGTCCCTTTGTATTGTTGAAGGTGCTGCTCCAACCAAAGTACAGATTCCGCATCCAAGTGGTTGGTAGGTTCATCCAAAAGCAAAACATCCGGTTCCTGAAGCAGTAATCTACATAAGGCCACCCTTCTTTTTTCACCGCCTGAAAGATTCCCTACATTGGCTTCACTTGGCGGCAATCGGAGTGCATCCATGGCTTTTTCGAGCATCAGATCCAATTCCCAGGCATTGGCTGCATCGAGTTTTTCCTGAACCTCTCCTTGTTTGGTGATCAACTTATCCATGGCATCCGGATCATCCATTAATGCGGGATCCATGAATTTCTCGTTGATTTCTTCAAATTCTTTCAAAAGGGCAACCGTTTCGGAAACTGCTTCTTCCACGATCTCTTTTACTGTTTTGGTTGGGTCCAATTTAGGCTCTTGTTCCAACATGCCAACAGTATATCCCGGTGACCATACCACTTCACCCAAAAACTCTTTATCCATTCCGGCAATGATCTTTAGGAGCGAACTTTTTCCGGATCCATTGAGACCAAGAACACCGATTTTGGCTCCATAAAAAAACGAGAGATAAATATCTTTCAGAACTTTCTTCTGCGGAGGGTAGATTTTGGACACCCCTGCCATAGAAAATATAATTTTTTCAGCACTCATAGCGTTTGTTTTGATGAATTTTATTGGATTTAGGACAAAGATGGCAAAAAAAGGTCTTTCTTAGGATAAATGCTTTTGAATTAATTAATTTGCAAAAAAGTAAAGGGGACTACCACACACCAACCTATTAAATCGAAATGGAGCATCCATACGGGTACATTAAAGATAACAAGGTTTATCTAAAGGGATTTTTGAATCAGCCTGACAGGGTGATTGGAGAAGTAAAAGAAGACGAATCATCCACCATCAAATATTTTGAGGACAGATTCGCAACGCTTGAACAAAAAATTGAAGCGTTAAAAAAAGATATTGAAGAAAATCAAAATAAGGGTTCCTTCCTGATGAAATTGATTCACCTCAAAGATTCTTTATTGGAATATGATGCTTTGGGGGATTTTGTACCCTTGATTGAGGACCTTGGAAAAATACAGGTTTTATTGGAAGATATAATCCAAAAAAACAGAGAACGCAATCTGGAGATCAAAAGAGGGTTGATTCAAGAAGCAGAAGCCCTAAAGAATGATACGGATTGGAAAACCACCGCAGAGGAATTTAAAAACCTTAAAATGAAGTGGATCAAAACAGGACCTGTGGATAAGGAATTTGAAGAAGAAGTTGAAACAACGTTTAACACTGCCGTTGATACATTTTTTGAGAATAGAAAACAGTTTTTTGAAGGCTTGGCAATTCAGGCGGAGCAAAATATTAAAATTTATGAAAAGCTAGTCATAGAGGCCAGGCAAGCATTTGATAACCCTGATGCAAAAAAAGCATTCGAAATTTCAAAGAGAATCCAAAAAGAATGGAAAGCAGCAGGAAAAGTCCCTGCAGAAAAACGACAGCCATTATGGGATGAGTTTTCAAAATTAAACAACAGAATCTTCAGTAGGTTTAGACGGACAATGGAAACAGGTCCTCAAATGAAACCTTGGGAACTTCTGAAGAAAATGGAAACAATGACGGAGGAAATGAAAAAATTGGCAAAAGTTGAAACAAATCCCGATGTCATTTCGTCTGCCAAAAGACTCCAAGCCGAATGGAAAAAATTGCCACAGAGAAAACCGAAAGAAGCTAATTTAATCAATCGCTCTTTTATGTTCTTTTCAGAAGTGGTTTTTGAGAAGTTATTTCTCGAAAGATTGGCCAATTCAAAATATGCTGATTTTCAAGATAAAGATATCATCGAACAGAAAAGGATCAAATCTTCTATTCTCAAAGATTTGATCTACAGAGATGAAAATGAATTGGCTACAGTAAAGGACAATGCTGAGAATTTTAAATCCACCGAGCCGGATTTTGAAATCATGATGAGAAAAAAAATAGGAGCATTCAAAAGAAAGGTGGATGTAAAAACACATATCCTAAAAGAACTTTCAAATAAATATTAGCATAGTAATTGAAAAATTAAAACAATTTCTATTTTTGCAAGCCGTTAAGGCGGTAAACAAAATTAAATCTGAAACTATGTATTGGACATTAGAACTGGCATCATATTTAGAGGATGCGCCATGGCCCGCTACCAAAGACGAATTGATAGATTATGCAATACGTTCAGGTGCGCCTTTGGAAGTTGTAGAAAACCTCCAAGAATTAGAGGATGACGGCGAGCCTTACGAAAATATTGAGGAAATCTGGCCTGACTACCCTACAAAAGACGACTTCTTCTTCAACGAAGACGAATATTAAAAGCCCTGGATTGGGCTTTTTTTTAAATGCCTAAAACAGATTTCAATTTTGGGAATCCTGTTTTGCTAACGGGTATTTTTTCCCCACCTCTTAATATGATTACATACCCATCCTTGTCATAAGGCTCAAGTTTGTGTATTTCACTGATTTTTACAATATAGGATCTGTGTACCCTGACAAATTGGTTGGTCTCTAAGGTTTTTTCAAAAAAAGACATCGTTTTGTTTTTCAAAAATTTTCCCTCAGCAGTGTACAAATTCACATAATCATCATTGGCTTCCAGGTATTTGATTTCATTGACCGGAATGATTTTTATTTCATTTTTTATTTTCATTACTACCCTATTGAATGTATCCGAGCTGATCGTATCAACACTTTTTGCAAACTCATTTTCCGCAGTTGATTGCCCAAACTGTAGAAACTTCTGAACCGCCATTTTGAATCGGGACTTTGAAAAAGGCTTAAGCAGATAATCCAGCGCATGGGCATCAAATGCTTTCATGGCATATTCATCATACGCAGTGGTAAATATCACAACCGGAGGCTTTTCTAACAATTCCAATAATTCAAATCCATTGAGCTTGGGCATCTGAACATCCAGAAATATCAAATCAGGTTCCTTTTCTTGAATAGCCTTAAGTCCTTCAAACCCATTGTGACAGATTCCGATAATTTCAAATTGAGGAAAATCCAACAGATATTCTTTCACCAATTCGGTAGCTAAAGGTTCGTCATCTATGATCAGTACTTTCATCATAAAGCTGCGGTATTTTAAGATTTACAGTAAATATATCATGAGATTGGTTGGTTTGGATCAGATCATTCCTTCCAAAAATCAAAAACAATCTTCTTTTTACTACCTCCAGGCCAAAGCCAGTCCCTTTTGTCGGAGTTGAATCGGGATCAAATGGATTTGAAATGACAGTTTTCAGATACTGTCCTTCTTTAATGAATTTGATATCAATGTAAACATCACCTGTCATGCCATACAATCCATGTTTGATAGCATTTTCCAGCAATGGCTGTACCAATAATTGGGGGATTTTCATGTCACCGGCTTGATCATCAAACTCAATTTCCACCTTTAACCGATGTCCAAACCTGACTTTTTCGATTTCAAGGAAAAGTTGGAGGTAATCTTTCTCTTCCAAGATACTGATCCATTTCTGTTCGTCCTTTTTAATGGTCCCTCTTAAAAACTCTGCTAAATTCAGGATCATTTCCCGGGCTTTATCAGGTTGGCTTTTTATTAGGGCATTGATGGAATTGAGACTATTGAATAGAAAATGGGGCTGAAGTTGCTGTCTAAGGTGGTATAGTTCCGCCTCTTTGGCCATATCCTGGATCTTCTCCTGTCTTTCTTTGGTCTTTAGCTGATCTTCTATCTGGGCGCTGAACACCAATAAAACAGACCATGAAAAAAACAAAATTCCCAGAATGACTGCCTTCAAGGGCGAGATTAATTCAATAAATTCCAAGTAGGCAGGTTCCTTGCTAAGAAAATATTGAAGTGTAAACTCCCCGATAAAAACTGAACTGATGGCCAGAATTAGCGGTAAGATAAATACTAGCCAGAATTGGGATTTTTGAGGAAGGTAAAACCTGAATATATTTTCCAACAAACCAAAACCCAACAACAATAAAAAGGTATGCAGCCCTACATCCAATATGGCAGGCTTCCATTCGAATCCATAATGATGAATCAAATAAGCCATGGTAGCTATCCAAATCAAGATACCTACCATGGCCTTAAACCAACCGAATTTTTGAACTGAAATCAGTTTTTTGATCATTATTGGTTTTTATTTTAGAACGACTTGATTTCCAGACCACCAAAAACTATTGATCCATAAATTTTTAACACTTTGCTTGGATCGGGTGGAATCTTACTGTAGGACCTCTTATCCTCTATCCCTGCAAAAATGTTGGATACATTGATCTGTAGTTCCCAATGAGATGGGACGATTAATTTCACTCCTCCAAAAGCCACTTCCACATTCAATACCGCTCCTTCTGCCAAATCTGCCTGTGTAAGGTCAATTTCAGTGCCCCCAAAGATGGCCGATGTTTTTCCTCCCCTGAAATTCTTTGATAAGATTCTCCTTTCGATTCCTGTAAATAAAGCCTGGGCATTGACCAAGTCACTGCTGTCGTTAAAAGCATAGTTTGGTTTTTTGAAAGTATCGGTATTTTCATCCCCGGTTGGAGAATCTTCCGGACTTTTTGGATTTACTTTCGGCGCCAAGGATTTGAAATATTCTTCATTGAAACGGTTTTTGTCTGAACTCCTTTTAGCGATCAGGTATAATCCTAAGAGGATCAATCCTCCGGGAATGAGGTATGGCTTGAGTTCAAATGGAAACCCGAAGTTTCTCTGGATCAGCCAAAACCCTCCGAATAGAATCATGAACACACCAAAGCCTGATTGGAAGTTGTTCTTGACCAATATTACTATCCCGATGGTAATTAAAATCATCGGCCATGAAATAAGCCACACCGGAAACCAAAATCCGAGAGCTTTTAATAACAGAACTGCACCTATGATCAATATGACTATGCCTGCTGTTATGTCGCTGTTACTTTTGGAGAAATTATCTTTTGCCATTGTTTTGTGATTTAGATTTTTGAATGAATTGATGCTGACAAAACTAAACCATATGGAAAAAATAAATAACGGTAAATAGGCAATCCCCCACAAAAACTCGGTGAATGCCGGGATTAATTCGGTGAAAAAATCACTTGTTTTTTTTCTGAATCAGAAAAGAAGCGTATTCCAAGTCTTCAGGTGAGGTTATCTTTAAATTTCCCGGATTCCCCGGGATTAAAAACACCTGCCAACCCTGATGTTCAAAAACAGTGGCATCATCTGTGAAATGTTTCAATTCGGGGACTTCGTAGGCTTTTTTGATTTTGTCAAGCAAAAAAGTCTGGGGAGTCTGGACCAGCCGGAAATATTGTCTGTCCTGAAAAAATGACTTGCCATCTTCTGTCAGCTTCCTGATAGAATCCTTTAAGTCCACCACCGCTATTGCAGAGCCGAATTCCTCCGCTTTCAAAAAACTTTCCTCAATGACCTTGGGGTTTACAAAAGGTCTTACCCCATCATGGATAGCCACTGTCCCCTTAATATCCCCAATGGAATCCAAACCGTTTTTTACTGATTGAAACCTGCTATTTCCGCCCTTTACCAATTTATGGGGAACTTTGAAGTCAAACTGAGAACACAAATTCTCCCAAAAAGTAAAATCAGATTCAGGAATAACCAAAATCAAGTCTATTTCTGTATCTAAAAAGTTAAATACGGACAAAGTATGCATCAATATGGGCATTCCTCCAATTTCGAGGTATTGCTTGGGTATGGCCGACCCCATCCTTGTTCCACTGCCACCTGCAACAATAATAGCGTATCTTTTCATGAATTAATGTATTGGCAAAATAAGGCTAAAATTTCTTACTCAATTTTCCCTCAAGATGAAAAAAATATGAAGAATAAAAAAAGGCTCTTTCGAGCCTTTTGAGTATTTTAGAGTATCAACATCGCATCTCCATAGGAGAAAAACCGATATTTTTCCTTGATCGCCTCCTGATAGGCTTTCATGATAAGATCGTATCCTCCAAATGCAGAAGCCGTCATCAATAATGTGGATTCCGGAAGGTGAAAATTGGTGATAAGCGAATTTGCTATCTTGAATTCATATGGTGGAATGATAAACTTATCAGTCCAACCACTACTTGCTTTTAGTCTTCCATTGGCAGTCACTGAGGATTCAATGGTTTTTAAAGTCGTGGTTCCAACTGATACTACCCTTTTCTTGTTATCCAAAGCCTTATTCACCAATTCTACTGTGGCTTCAGGAATATCATAATTCTCTGAGTCCATTTTATGTTTGGTCAAATCTTCAACATCTACCTGTCTGAACGTTCCCAATCCTACATGAAGTGTAATGGGTGAAATCTCAACTCCCTTTAATTCCAATCTTTTCAGCAAATGAGGTGTGAAGTGCAATCCTGCTGTAGGCGCAGCGACAGCACCAACATGCTTTGCAAAAATAGTTTGATATCTTTCTCTATCTTCCGCCTCCACTTTCCTGTCAATAAATTCTTTCAATATCGGGGTCTCTCCAAGCGTATCAATGGTTTTGTAAAATTCCTCGTCAGTACCATCAAATAAAAATCTGATCGTTCTTCCTCTGGAAGTTGTGTTGTCAATGACCTCAGCTACCAGATCACTATCTCCGAAATAAAGCTTATTTCCTACCCGGATTTTTCTTGCAGGGTCAACCAACACATCCCAAAGCCTCAATTCCTGATTCAATTCTCTTAATAAAAAAACTTCAATTTTAGCACCGGTTTTTTCTTTATTACCATATAATCTTGCTGGGAAAACCTTGGTGTTGTTCATTACAAAAACATCACCTTCACCGAAATACTCTATGATTTCCTTGAAAAGACGATGCTCAATCTGACCTGTCTTTCTATGAATCACCATAAGACGGGATTCGTCTCTGTTGGCTGCGGGGTATAAAGAAATTAATTTTTTGGGGACGTCGAATTTAAAGTCTGATAACTTCATATGGTATGAGTAGGATATACTATTATTTTGATATTCAATTTATATTTAAAAACCGCAAAGTTAAAAATAAAAATCCCGAAATCTACTTATATTGCCAAATAGTTTTAATCCAAACAATTTAGGCGTGGTCTTTCTAAAATTAGTATGGGAGAGTCTCAGGTTTGCAATGCAGGCTCTCAAATCCAACCTTACCAGGACAATCTTATCCCTTCTTGGGGTTACTGTAGGGATATTTTCAATAATTGCAGTATTTACACTGGTTGATTCATTGGAAAAAAACATCAAATCAAGCTTTACCTTTTTGGGCAGCAACGTAATTACCGTCAACAGATTTCAATTTGTAGGTGGCCCTGATTATCCTTGGTGGAAATATTTCAGGAGACCCTACAATACGTATTCCGAATATTTATTTTTGAAAGATAAACTGCGGAATGCAGAAGCAGTTTCTTTTTCGGCTTCTGCCAATACCATTGTTCAGGCCGGAAGTAATTCCTATAAGGGAACTAACCTGACTGGGGTCACTTATACTTACCAAGACGTTTATGATTTGCCCCTGCAATCGGGTCGTTTTTTCACGGAAATGGAAATCAATTCATCCAGAAATGTCGCCATTATCGGTACCAAAATAGCAAATACGCTGTTCCCCAGTGGAAATGTACTGGGAAAAGAAATGAAAATCAAAGGGGCGAAATTTACCATAATTGGCATATTTGAAGAAGAAGGTGAAGGCCTTTTTGAAATTGCCTCAAAAGATATGGCTGCTATGATTCCATATGGAAGCTTCACAAAGCTTTACTATGTGGGAAAAAACGGGATTGAGCCGGATATTGCCATAAAAGGGAGAGATGATGACATAGGCATGGTTGCCGTTGAAAACGAATTGATCGGTGCATTGCGGGCAAAGCGGGGACTAAAACCGACCGAAGAAGAGAATTTTGCCCTGAACAAATCTGAATTTATCATGAACACCATTGGATCGATTTTCGATGTCATCAGCGCTGCAGGATGGGTAATCGGAGGATTTTCAATTTTGGTTGGTGGCTTTGGAATTGCCAATATCATGTTTGTTTCAGTCAAAGAGAGAACCAATATCATCGGCATTCAAAAATCATTGGGAGCTAAAAATTACTTCATTTTGTTCCAATTTTTGTTTGAAGCAGTCTTTCTGAGTTTGATTGGTGGAGTCGCAGGTATATTGATTGTTTTTTCCCTCACCTTTATTCAATTGGGTTCTTTGGAGCTGATTCTGTCTTTCAAAAACATTGTATTGGGACTTGGTATTTCTTCGGCTATCGGAATAGTTTCAGGTATAGTACCGGCAACCTTAGCGGCAAGGCTTGACCCCGTGGAAGCTATCAGAGCATAAATCCGGCATATTAATAGAATTCAATAATGCTTGGATAAAACCAATATATAACTATTGTTTTTTGAAAGAATCTGAATTTTAAAGCAATAGATCAAAACAAAAAAACCCGGTCGGATGACCGGGTTTTTTGTTAATGATAATCAATAGCTGTTAATCATGTTCACTCCGCTTCGTTTTTACTTTTTGGGTTTGTTTTCAAACCTGCTTTTTCTTTGATTTTAACTTCAAGTTCGTCCATCAATTCTGGATTATCCAATAATAATGCCTTAACGGTATCTCTGCCCTGCCCCAGTTTGTTACCTTCATAAGAAAACCATGACCCTGCTTTTTTGATGATATCGAATTCAACACCCAGATCAATTATTTCACCTACTTTGGAGATTCCCTGACCATACATAATGTCAAATTCCACTACCTTAAAAGGCGGAGCAACTTTATTTTTCACTACTTTCACTTTGGTCCGGTTACCCAGCACATTGTCAGCACCTTCTTTGATCTGACCTATCCTACGGATATCCAGACGGACCGAGGCATAAAATTTCAATGCATTTCCTCCTGTGGTTGTTTCTGGACTTCCAAACATCACACCTATCTTGTCTCTCAACTGATTGATGAAAATACATGAACAACCGGTTTTATTGATCGCGCCGGTTAATTTCCTCAAAGCTTGGGACATCAATCTTGCCTGAAGTCCCATCTTACTGTCTCCCATTTCCCCTTCAAGTTCCCCCTTGGGTACCAATGCAGCCACAGAATCAATAACGATAATATCTATGGCGCCTGAACGGATAAGATGCTCCGCAATTTCCAATGCCTGTTCTCCGTTGTCAGGTTGTGAAATCAGCAGGTTTTCAATATCTATTCCGAGATTTTCGGCATATTTTTTATCAAAGGCATGTTCTGCATCAATAAAAGCCGCCAATCCACCTGCCTTTTGAGCTTCTGCAATGCAATGCATGGTAAGTGTGGTTTTTCCGGAAGATTCCGGCCCGTAGATTTCAATTACCCTGCCCCTAGGTATGCCTCCAATACCCAATGCCATATCCAATCCCAAGGAACCGGTTGAAATTGCAGGTATATCCTGAACGGTATTGTCACTTAGTTTCATAACAGTACCTTTACCATAGGTCTTTTCTAATTTGTCTATGGTAAGTTGCAGGGCTTTCAGTTTTTCTGTATTTGAGTTCATATATTTTTGTGTTAAAAATTCTTTTATTTGAGATTGTGAAATTAATGATTGATAATTGGACACCCAACACTTCCAAAAAGGATTACGTATTTACATTTTGGTACCAAAAATCAAAATTCTTCAATAAGTCGCTAATATTGGAATAAGAAATGAAAAGCTTTCAGTAGAAAACTTAATTTAATGAAAAATCATCTAAATAAGTCAGTAGTTGTCACATTTTTTTTAATCCTTGGGATTACTGATGCTTTTTCTCAAAAAAACAAAGCATTTCAAAAAGGTGAAGAATTACTCTTCAAGGTGAGCTTCGGCTTTTTTGATGCAGCAGAAGCAAAGATGGTGGTAAATCCTACAATTTATACTGTAGACAGCCAACCATCCTACAAAATTGATGTCTACGGGCAGACATTGGGAATATTTAAACTTTTCAAAGTCAATGACAACTGGGGCAGTTATTTGGATACAACCAAAATCATCCCACATCAATCATATAGGCATATAGAGGAGGGTAAGTACAGAAAGCATGAGAAGGTGTTTTTCAATCACAATAAAAAGAATGCAAAAGTTAAACTATACGATAGGGAAAATATAAACCTGGTCGAAACCAAAGAGTATAAAGTTCCTGAAAACGTACAGGATATTGTCAGCGGTTTTTATTATTTAAGGACAATGAATTTAAGTGGACTCAAAAAAGGAGACCAAATTACTTTAACAGGTTTCTTTGATAAAGAAATATATAACCTAAAATTAATATACGGGGGAAAAGAATTGATAAAAACCAGATTGGGATCATTTGATACCTTTATTTTTTCTCCCGTTATGCCAAAAAATAAAATTTTCCGAGGGGAACAACCGGTCACTGTCTGGATTACTGATGACAGAAATAAAATTCCTATTAGAATAAAAGCCAAATTAATGGTTGGTTCTTTAGATATGGAAATTATGGAAGCTAAAGGTTTACGTAATGATTAATTTATGATCCGGTAAAGATTTCTTAACAATGGAGGAGTAAATAATAACTTAATGTTGTATTTGATACACTCCAATTTATAAAATCTGATTTATATGAGGTCTTTTTTTAAATTAGCATCACATTAGCGCAACCAAACCCGCTAAAACCAATGAGTGATAAACAAAAAATAAGGGTTCTTGTCGTGGACGATGAGCCGGACATTGTAGAAATTCTCACCTATAATCTTAAAAAAGAAGGTTATGAGGTAGAAGCTGCTGAAGATGGAATAAAAGCAGTTAAAAAGGCAATCAAATTCCAGCCTGACGTGATTTTACTTGATATTATGATGCCTCAGCAAGATGGGGTAGAAACATGCCGTCAGATTCGTGAAATTCCGGAATTGAAAAACACCTTTATAATTTTTCTAACTGCAAGATCAGAGGAATATTCGGAAGTTGCGGCTTTTGACGTGGGGGCGGATGATTATATCACAAAGCCTATAAAGCCCCGAGCATTGATGAGCAGAATTGCTGCATTGTTCAGAAGGGAATCCAAAAAGGAACAGGAGTTTTCCCAGATAAAAATCAAAGATCTTACCATAGATAGGACCAGCTACACTATAGATAAAGCTGGCAAGACAATAACGCTGCCCAAAAAAGAATTCGAATTGTTGTATTTCCTGGCCAAAAACCCTAATATGGTATTCAGTAGAGATGATCTTTTGCAGAATATCTGGGGAGCTGATGTATTTGTGCTGGCAAGAACTGTCGATGTGCATATCAGAAAAGTCAGGGAAAAGATTGGTGAAGATTATATCACTACTGTAAAAGGAGTGGGTTATAAATTCGAATTGAACTGATTATATGTTGACCACATCGCGGGGAATTTCTTTGGTATTGGCATTGGCCATTTCTACCCTAACGGTGTTATTTTTATTGCTTTTGGATGATGCTACACCGACGCTATTGGTCGTGGCGGGGAGTATTTCTTTTTCTGTTTCCTATATTTTGATGAATGTAACTTTGGAATTTTTGATTTTTAATGAAATCAGTAATATCTATGGAGTACTGGAAAAAATACAAAAAAAGGACTATACCAGTATTCCCGACAAGTCTGATAAATTGTCAATTTCACCTCTTAGAAAAATCAACAAGACCATCAATTCCTATGCACAGGCCAAAAACAAAGAAATAGAGGCTCTTCAGAAAAATGCGGAATTCAGAAAGGAGTTTATAGCTGATATATCCCACGAACTCAAAACACCGATTTTTGCAGCACAGGGATATGTCCACACGCTTTTGGATGGTGCCGTGGAAGATAAGTCTGTCAGATTGAAATTTTTGAAACGTGCTGCCAAGAGCCTTAATGCCCTTGACAAATTGGTGCAGGACATGTTGACCCTAAACCAAATGGAGAGCGGGGTCGTCAAATTTCATTTTGAATCATTTGATCTCAAAGAGGTGATCCATGAGGTAATTGAAGAATTGGAGCACAAGGCATCCAAAAGGGATATGTTGATCCGCTTTTACTATGACAAAGAAAAAACCTACAGGACTTTTGCGGATAAGGAGAAAATCTTCCGGGTATGCCAAAATCTGATTTCCAATTCCATCAAATACAACAATGATGGGGGAGAAATAGACGTGAGCCTGAAAATTCATAAAAATCAGATTACCGTTGAAGTGAAAGACAATGGCAAAGGCATCCCGCCCGAAGATCTTAAGAGAATATTTGAAAGATTTTATAGGGTAGATAAAAGCCGGAACAGGGAAAAGGGAGGTACAGGTCTTGGTCTCGCCATTGTCAAGCATATATTGGAAGGACATAAAAGCAAGATCTCTGTCAGCAGCACTTTGGGTAAAGGTTCTATTTTTAGTTTTGAGTTGCCATTGGAAAAAGAAGAGGCTGTAGTCTCAAGCAACAAACTTATCAAATAAATCATCAGTTAACTGTTTTAGATCGTCAACAACAATTAATCAAAAGTCACTGGTATTAAAACGGAAATACATAAAAAAAATAGAAAATCAATATTTTCATATTTGTAATCTGATTTGGAATTCTATACTTATCTTATTATCTAGACCTTGCCTTACATGATCTCTTTTTTTATGAAACATTTCTTAAATATTTATGCCTTAATTTTTCTCTTTCACTTAGGTACCTTCGGTCAGTCCGTCCAATGTTATTCTGACCAAAGTGATATTTATTGGCTAATTGGTTCTCAACATGGCTCTAAAAGGTTATCTGAATGCGACATTGATGCAGTGTACAATTGCCATGGATTTACAATGGCAATGATGGAGAATACCTGTAGCTCCATTCCATCCTGCTGCACTGTCCCTTCATGGAATACTACTGTCAATACTCCTTACCAGTGTCCAAATAATAAAGGTATTGATGGGGGAACATGGAGGTCAGACAGTAAATATGTAAGAATAAATTCTGAAGCAGATGCCAGGATTGTTTTTTTTGAAATTAATTCTCCTGGTGGTCATTCAGCCGTAAAAACAACTTCCCCCTTCGCCTCAACTAAATATATTTCAAAATATGGCACCGATGGGCCTCTAGTAGCTCACGATCTCAATAAATCCTTTTATCATTTGACAAACCGATACATTCCCAATTCCATGGAATACTGGACATACATAGGAAGTATTCAAGGCAATGAAATAATAGAAATCGGGAGCCTCTATAACTATTCAGTTCAAGCTGTATCGGGGGTTACCTATAGCTGGGCATCTGTCAACAGTAAATTCAATATTGTATCCGGAAACGGAACAACAATAATGTCCTTATCCAAATGCCAAGCGGAGGAAGTATCAGTTTCAAAGTAGATGCAAAATCAGTAAACGGTCAAACCATAAAAACCAGGAATATTACGTTTTACAATTTCGGATCATTTATGGTATTTCCAAATCCATCCAAAGGAAACTTCCAAATCGACCTAAACCCGGAACTCGAATTTAAAATCGAAATTATTGGGCTGGGTCATACCATTCAAAGGCAGCACTTAAGTATTAAAGGAGACGATATGGTGGATTTCAGCCAACTTGAAAACGGTGAATATTGGCTGAAAATATATTACGAAGAGAAATTAATCCATGAACAAAGGATCATTTTAAAGAAGTAAGCCATGAAGAGATATCTGACATTGATTTTGGCGATATTATCCTTTGATACCATCGGACAAGACTTTTTCTTCAATAAAGCCAAGTTTGAGATCACCATTGGGGGAGGTATTCTCCTGCCTGTAGGCAGCTACGCAAACAATTCCACGACATACTTTGCACAGAATGTTCAAAGTGCCCTAATTGATACGGAGTTTTACTATGTCGAAACAATCTTTGCAAAAAAGAGAAACGCTAGCGCGAGAAGGGGCACAGATCTGAACCTTGAAATCAATTTCCTGCACAATCAAAGATTAGTGCATGGCATCTCTCTGGGTTCTTCCCGGAATGCTGCCGATCTTACTAAAGCTAACGCGTATTTTGCAAATCTTCAGTTTCCCTATATAGTAAGCAGTCAAGAAGATTATAGGGTCAGATACTTAGCCTATAGCCTAGGCTATCGTTTAATAATAAAACAAATACAGATACGACCCTATCAGAAAATCGGGATAGCCCAAATGAACTTCCCCTATTATCAGCTAGAGTCCACAGGATTTCAGAGTCCTTGGTCGTTTATCCATGAAGGCAATAAGCCCAAACTTTCTTCTTTGTATCTGGAATCGGGCTTTCTTACAATTATCTCACTTTCCAGTAGGGTAAACCTTGGGCTGAATTTGTCCTACAGATGGGCCGATTTTGACTATACCATGTACAAAAGAGCCGTGCCTGGAGGGTCCGTGCCTGTCATCGTTCCTGACCAGGTCAATTTAAGGGCGATACAGACAGGGATAAGGCTTGGCTATACTTTTTCAAGAGAATGAAAATTCTCAAATTAATGAAAACCATTCCCCAGTGGATCTTCTAATTTTGAGGTGAAAGACAATGGGAAAGGCATCCCTCCGGAAGACCTAAAAAGAATATTTGAACGATTCTACAGGGTGGATAAAAGCAGGAACAGAGAAAAGGGCGGAACAGGCCTGGGACTTGCCATCGTCAAGCATATTCTGGAAGGGCATAAAAGCAAAATCTCAGTCAGCAGTATCCTGGGGAAAGGTTCTGTATTTAGTTTTGAGTTGCCGTTGGAGAAAGAAGATGTGTTAGCTTCAAGCAACAAACTTATCAAATAAATCATCAGTTACCTGCTTCAGATCATCAGCAAAACCTACATGGGGCCTAGATGTCTGAATCATAGAACTTCTTTGGGCTGTCAACCATCTAAATCGGGAAGCTGCATCGAGTAAACTTATCGGGCTTCCATTTGGCTCACCGGCACACACTTGTCTGAATGAAAGCAAATAAGCTCCAAGCAAAGTAAGGTCGGCCTCTTTATCCAATGCCAAAACCTTTTCAATACTTAACAAAAACTTGCAGTAAAGTTCATTGGTTTTTTTGCAGCAGACCATTACACCCACATTGACAAACTCTTCCCTTTCCACCCTGGGCACAGCACGGATGACAGCGTATTCATATAAGTGTTTCCCTTGCATCTTTTGCTCCTTTCACAAATACCTCTGAATTTTCTAAGCGCATTGTCAAAAACTTTTCATAGACCAATCTGCCATCTTCAGCCTCTTCCACATCCCTTGATGCAAGAATCCATTCCTCAGGTATCAGTTGTACTATTGTTCTGATCACATCCTGATTTAGTTTGGATCTGAACTCTTGATCGGCATCATCCAATCGGGTTGCTTGGGGCAAAAGCACATGGTCTTTGATCATGGGGAATGGGCTTATGGCATGCTTCTCCCAATTGTCCCAAGAATGATGAAATAGAAAAGACGCCCCATGGTCAATCAACCAAAGCTCTCTGTTCCAAATCAAAAGATTGGTATTTCTAAAGGTTCTATCCACATTGGTGATAAATGCATCTAACCAAACAATTTTGGATGCAAGAAGTTCATCAACCTTACCTGCTCCCGGGTCAAAAGTCAAAGCCTTGGAAAGAAAGTGCAATCCCAAATTCAGTCCTTGACTTCCTTTGAGCAAATCCTGGATTTCCTCATCTCCTTCGGATTTTCCAAAAGCTTCATCCAAATAAGTAAAAACCAGTTCAGGGACATTAAATCCAAGCAATCGGGCTATTTCTCCACCCAACAATTCGGCGATAAGTGCCTTTTCACGCTGGCCAGCACCTTTGAATTTAAGCACATAACTGAACCCATCATCAGCATCAGCCAAAGCAGGTAATGAGCCACCTTCTCGCAATGGCATCACATAGCGCATGACCTGTACTGTTCTTAATCCAGGGTAAACTGGATTTGTAACCATCAACGGGTATTTGTACCAAATTTATAAATCATTTCTTAATCTCAACAAGAACGATAACCTTTATAGGATGAAAGCCAAAAATATATTATTGCTTTTCCTTCTACCATGACAAATACCATGGCCGACAGACTGCCAATGGAGAAATATACCGAAAAGGCAAATTGACCGCAGCCCATAAGACCTTACCATTTGGGACCAAAGTAAAGGTCACCAACTTACAAAATGGCAAGAAGGTGAAGGTAAGGATCAATGATCGGGGGCCATTTGTAGGCGGAAGGATTATCGATCTATCCAAAAAGGCAGCGCGGAGGATTGATATGCTAGATGCCGGTGTGGCACCTGTTGAAATTAAATACAGATAATATCCTAAAGTCTTTGACCTACCTACTTTAGATTATCAGGTTTCAAAACAATCTTCTGTATTAATTTTTTACACTGATTATTATTCGATAATTTTGCGCCCCATTGGGAAGAAGAACGCATGAAAAAGATCAATTTTAAAGACTTGATACTATTTGAAAACGAGGATTACCTTGTGGTCAATAAGCTTCCCTATTTATCAACTTTGGATGACAGGCATGAGGCACAGAATATCCTGGACTTGGCCAAGCAATATACCTCAGATGCCCAGGTATGCCATAGATTGGATAAAGAAACTTCCGGATGCCTTGTCATTGCAAAAAATCCCGAGGCTTACAGAAACATTGCCATGCAGTTTGAAGACCGGAAAGTTGACAAAATCTACCATGCGGTAGTGGAAGGCATCCATGAGTACAAAAATTTATTGGTAGACCGTAACATTCATGCCAATAACAAAGGTTTCGCCAAGATAACCAAAGAGGGAAAGCCTGCACAGACATATTTCACCACCTTGAATACGTTCTACACCCATTCATTGATTGAGTGTAGACCGATAACAGGAAGACTTCATCAGATACGGGTGCATTTGGCCTACTTGAAGTCTCCGATCTGCGGAGATGAAACTTATGGAGGAAAGCCGCTTTATCTATCTTCTTTAAAAAGAAAATTCAATCTTAAAAAGGGCACGGACGAAAAGCCCCTGATGCAGCGGGTTTCCCTTCATGCCTATGCCATTGAATTCACTGGAATGGACAGTTCCAAAATAAAAGTAACTGCCCCTTATCCCAAGGACTTCGAAGTATTGATGAAGCAATTGGAAAAAAACAGTTAAGAGAAAGAAGACCAAATGGTTAAAAATTCAATATTCAAATGAATTTATAGGCAATATTTTGGTTTCCTTTGCAATAAAAAGAAATTACTTCTATCTTTGTGTCCCTTTTTGAGGGTGAAGTATATTTAACAAGCTAATAATTAAACATTTACACAGTGGATACATTAAGCTACAAGACCATATCAGCAAATGATACTACTGTAGAGAAAAACTGGGTTGTAGTGGATGCCCAGTCTGCAGTATTAGGTAGATTTGCCAGTGAGGTCGCAAAAATCCTGAGGGGTAAGCACAAGCCTTATTACACCCCTCACGTAGACTGCGGAGACAACGTGATTGTCATCAATGCAGACAAAGTAAGGCTGACAGGAAGAAAGATGGACGAAAAAGTCTATGTACGCCATACTGGATATCCAGGTGGTCAGCGAATTTCCACGCCAAAATTATTGAAGCAGAAGTCTTCTTCGATTTTAGTGGAAAAAGCTGTCAGAGGCATGCTCCCCAAAACAAGACTGGGAAGAGAGCTCTACAGAAATCTATTCGTTTATAACGGTTCTGAGCATCCTCATGCTGCCCAGCAACCAAAAGAAGTTAAATTTTAACCGAAGCAGTCCATGGAAATTATCAATACAATCGGTAGAAGAAAGACATCAGTCGCCAGAATCTACATGAAACCAGGTAAGGGTGAAATCACTGTAAATGACAGATCGATTGAAACCTATTTCCCATTTGATCTGCATCAGATTGTGGTCAAGCAGCCATTGGCACTTGTAGGTGTGGATGGTTCTTACGACATCAAAATAAATGTTGATGGCGGTGGTATCACCGGACAGGCTGAAGCTGCCAGAATGGCTATCTCCAGAGCGCTGTGTGAGTTTGATGCAGAGCATAGACCGGCTTTGAAAAAAGAAGGTTTCTTAACGCGTGATCCAAGGATGGTAGAACGTAAGAAGCCAGGACGTAGAAAAGCACGAAGAAAATTCCAGTTCTCAAAACGTTAATCTGGAAATTCTTTTCAAATTATATCAAAACTATATTATTTATTAATGGCACAAATAGAATATAAAGACTTACTGGATGCTGGTGTTCATTTTGGACACTTAACAAGAAAGTGGGATCCGAGAATGGCGCCTTACATCTTCATGGAGAAGAATGGTATCCATATCATCGACCTAAACAAAACGCTCGTTTGCCTTGAAGAAGCATCCAACGCAATCAAGCAGATCGTTCGCTCCGGCAAAAAAGTCATGTTCGTCGCTACCAAAAAGCAGGCGAAAGACTTGGTAGCTGATGAAGCAAGAAGACTTAACATGCCTTATGTTACCGAAAGATGGTTGGGCGGAATGTTAACAAACTTCGCCACTATCAGAAAGTCCTTGAAGAAAATGTCCACCATCGACAAAATGATGAAAGAGGACGCCTACAAGAACCTTGCAAAAAAAGAGCGTTTGATGATCACAAGACAAAGAGAAAAATTGGAAAGTGTGTTGGGTGGTATTGCTGACCTGACAAGACTTCCTGCTGCTCTTTTTATAGTGGACATCAAAAGAGAACACATCGCTATTTCAGAAGCACAAAAGCTTGGTATCCCTGTTTTCGCATTGGTCGATACAAATTCCAACCCGAACGAGGTGGATTTCCCTATCCCTGCCAATGACGATGCATTCAAATCAATCTCTTTGTTGGTGAAAGCGTTCGGAGTTGCCATCGAAGAAGGTCTTTCTGAAAGAAGAAAAGACAAAGAAGATGCTAAACTTACCGAAGAGGAAGAGGCTAAAAAAGCCGTGGACGCAGAAACACAAGAGTAATCCACTTTGATATACTTTAACTAAAAGATTGAACATACGGTTTTGGCCTATGTTCAATTTTTTGTTTTTGCCAGACGTCCTTTGAGGTTTTTATCAAAGGAACACGGTGAAAAAAATGATTATATTAAACCTCGAAGGTCTTTATCTCCAACTAGGTTTTCAAATCTCCTGACCTTTGAGGTTTTACTCGAGGAAAACGGAAATAAAATCATTATACCAAACCTCGAAGGTCTTTTGAACAAACTCAAAACCAAGAGGCTATACAAAATATTGAAAAAAAGTTTAATCTTACAAACAAACAAAACAATGGCTATTACTGCACAAGAAGTAAACAAACTAAGACAAATGACCGGTGCCGGTATGATGGATTGCAAAAAAGCACTTACCGAAGCTGAAGGTGATTTTGAAAAAGCTATTGATATCCTTAGAAAAAAAGGCCAGAAAGTCTCTGCATCAAGAGCTGACCGTGAAACCAAAGAAGGTACAATTGTCACTCATGTAAGCGCTGACGGATCCACAGGAACTTTACTATCATTGACCTGTGAAACTGATTTTGTGGCTAAAAATGACGAATTTGTAGCTTTTGCAAATACCCTGTTAGACTTGGCTACAAGCAACAAGGCTGCATCTAAGGAAGAAATTCTAGCGCTTCCTTTTGATTCCATTACCATTCAGGAGAAAATCATCGAAATGACCGGAAAGATTGGAGAAAAATTAGATATCTCTCACTACGAAATTGTTAAAGGTGAAAAAGTCGTTCCTTACATTCACTCCAATGGTAAATTAGGTGTATTGGTGGCATTGATCAATGTCAATGGTGCAGATGTGGAAGAAGCAGGTAAAGATGTAGCCATGCAGATTGCTGCTATGAATCCAGTTGCTGTTGATAAAGATGGTGTTGATGCCACTATCATCGAAAGAGAAATAGAAATCGGTAAAGACCAAGCAAGACAGGAAGGTAAGCCTGAAGAAATGTTGGAAAAAATCGCCTTGGGTAAACTCAATAAATTCTACAAAGAAAATACTTTGTTGAGCCAGGCATTTGTGAAAGACAACAGCAAATCAATCGCTCAATATCTTGATAGCGTCAGCAAAGGTTTGACTGTTTCAGCTTTCAAGAGAATTGCAATCGGTTAATCAACCGAAAAAACACTATACCTTGTATGGTATTTTAAAAACCTCCGGAAATTCCGGAGGTTTTTTTATTCAAACAATTTGAATTCGGGATTTGGTATATGTGCTTCTTCAAAAAGTTTAGACATTTCCAGAACTATATCAGGATGCAGATCAGCAATATTATTTGACTCCGCAGGATCTTCGTCTAAGTTATAAAGTTCAATTGGAGGATTTGCATCTTTTTTTAGGTTCAACCTTACTGCTTTCCAGGCTCCTTTTCTGATGGCCTGTTTACCGCCCTGTTCGATAAATTCCCAATAAAGATAGTCATGTTGCATTTGGCCAGGTTTTCCCAACAAAGTCGGGACAAATGAAATACCATCAAGATTTTCAACTATTTTTTCCCCTGTCAGTTCAGCGAAAGTGGGCAACAAATCCCAAAAAGCTGAAATGTGATCTGAAATGGAACCTGCTTTTATTTTGCCAGGCCAATTAACAATGAGTGAAGTTTTAATTCCCCCTTCATAAAGATCCCTTTTGTATCCTCTATATTCCCGATTACTATTGAAAAAATCAGGGTCATTTCCTCCTTCTTGATGGGGACCATTATCAGAGGCAAAAGCAATAATCGTATTTTCTCTTATCCCCAATTCTTCCAGTTTTTCAATAATTTCACCGACCTGCCGATCCAGGTTTTCAACCATTGCTGCATAAGTTGCTCTAGGGTATTTGACAGATTGGTAGCCGGGGATTTTCATATCCGGTCCATAATCTCCTCCTTGAGGAGCTATATGTTCCTTTTCTTCGCCAAACTTGTTTCTGTATTTCTGAAAAACATCATCTTCTGCCACTGCCAATTCAGCATGGGGAATTACCATCGGTACAAACATAAAAAAAGGTTGGTCTTTGTTGTTTTCTAAAAATTCCAACGATTTGAGGTGAATGATTTCAGGAGCATAAGTTTCCTTATTTGTCCAATCATTACCCTGTAAATAGACTTTTTGGTCATTTCCCCAAAGATATTCAGGGTAATATCTATGTGCATAGCGCTGACAGTTATAACCAAAAAATTGGTCGAACCCCTGATTATTTGGATCTCCGGATGTGCCGACAAATCCCAGTCCCCATTTCCCAAATGCCCCTGTTGCATAGCCTGCATTTTTCATGGCTTTTGGAATTGTCAGCAAAGTATCGGGAAGTGGGTACTGCCCCTCAGGTACTACTTCAAAATTGCCTCTGACAGGTGTATGGCCGGTATGCAATCCAGTCAAAAGGGCAGATCTTGAAGGTGCACAGACAGTAGACCCGGAATAGTGATTGGTAAAAAGCATCCCCTCTTTGGCCAATTTGTCCAAGTTAGGAGTTTCAATTTTAGTTTGACCCGTAATCCCTAAGTCACCATATCCAAGATCATCGGCTAGGATAAAAATGATATTGGGTTTAATCCCTGCCATGCTAACTTCCTCTTTTTGGTTATTGCATGACCAAAGGAATATAATGAAGAGTGTAAATAAATTGTATTTTAAGTTCATTATGATTTTTTCAAAAATTGAACAAATTACAATATGATGATTAATTCTCGGAAGTTACAAGTGCCTCATATTTATCAAACATTTCCACAAATGTCACCCAAGGCTGATTGGTTTCCTGTTCGGTCAATACATGATTAGGATTGGATTTATAACCATAAAATCCATCCAAAAAAGGTGTCACCCCCGACCATACTGTCAACATAACCCCTGCAAAACGGTCCTTCATTACTTCAGTATTGTTTCTTCTAAATAAAAACATATCCTCAACATGACTGACTCCTACATGAGGTTTTCTCCATGCACAACTGACCACATCGAAGCCTTTCATCGCAAAATAAACCGGAGTTCCAACAGGCCTTTCATAATGCCAATCATTAATGACCACATCCTTTGGAATCATGTCCACCGCCCTGTGGGTTCTGTTGTAACTTCCCTCCCATAAACCAATTCCTGTGGTCTTTCCATCGATCAATCGATCACCCCAAATCCACAATTTTCTATCGCTCAAAGCTAAATGATTTCTGATTTTGGAGACCTCTCCTGCAAAAAGTTCTGCCTTGTCCAACCCCTGACATCTTGGACATTTATCATCTCCGATATAAAAAACTTCATCCATACCGGCATGAAAGGCATCTGTTTCAAACACTTCAACAATTTCGTCCATCAAAGCAAAAACTACCTGATGCACACCGGGATGTAAGGGACAATAACTTTTACAATAGAGACCATCCGCATTGGGCCATTCATATTTTTCAGGGAGTTCGACATGGGGGGTTTCATCAAATTCAGGGTAAACTTTGAGTAGGTTACCTAAAGTACTTGCCCAAGATTGATGGCCTAGAAGGTTGATCTGCGGAATGAGTTTGATCTGATGCTGCTTTGCTGCAGTAACCATTTTTTTGACATCACTTTTGCTCAGAGCATTTTCATCCCTGAGTTCAGGATGGCTTTCAAATTGATAATTATAATCCACCCTCAATACAAGTGTATTAATTCTTCTTGGTGCCAACTCCTCATGGATAAATTTTACAAACCTATCCACTTCATTGGTTTTTGGTGCAGCGATAGCCAATCCCCTTACAGGAAGTTCATCTTTTGCTGCTTGGGCAGCTGCTGTCACGAAATGGAAACAGAAAAGAACAATCAGGAAAGCAATGGTGTTTTTCATGGCGCAGGGGTTTAATGTTATATTTTTAATCTGATTCTGTTTTTTTCCAACAAACCTGTAATCAAAATGATGATCAAAGAATACAAAAGCGACTTTAATATTCCAACATATCCTGTTCTCAGGGTAAGGGGCAAGACAATCCCTACCATCGAAAACAGCGCGTAGTGAATATAGGGGAGCAGATAACAGGTCAGGGTACTTGTCCCGGCGGGCTTAATTATATTGAACCAATCTGCTTTTCCCTTTTTATCTGTCAACCATATTAATCCAGCCAAAACCAAAAAACTTAATCCTGTGCAGATAGTGACCCATGATGGTGAGGCTCCGATTTTATGGATTCCCCACAATGGCCGGGTCAGAAGACCAAAAGCTATCAAAATCATTGCAGAGGAACCGAGAACAAGACCGTAGTTTTTGAATTTTCCACTGGAAAGGTAATTTTTATAATAAAGCCCAATCACTACTCCTGCCATAGAAAAAGCCGGATTCGAGCCATTTCCTGAAATCCAGAAATAGGGTTTGATACTGTTCAGAAATTCAAGCCAGCCTAATTTTTCTGCGGAATTGAAAAAAAGAAAAAATAAAAAAAAGGAGATATAAACTGCCATATTTTCCCTAAATGCCAAGTAAATCAAAGATGCGATCAGGTAAGCCCAACCGATCAAACCAAGGATCCCCCACCAATGAAATTCCATCCATGTGGGATTCTCTACAGTTCCCCCCACATAGAGGTAAGCCAAAACTCCTAAAAGCAATACTCCGGTGACCTGAAGTAAATTGTTCATTCTTTTATTGAGATAGGAAGTATAATCCAACCATATCAAGAAGAATGCAATGGTCATTAAAATCTGCCAAAGCGGCTTTGAAAGTACTGCTTCTGTTCTATTGTAATTTTCCAGATTCACATGAAAAACCCCCATGGTCAATAAAGCCAAGGTTCTGAAAAAAATATGCCTAAGGGTATCGTAAATACCTTCTCCCTTCTGGATTCTCTTGGAAATGGCAAAAGGAATGGACAATCCAACAATGACCAAGAAAGCAGGGAAAACCACATCGGCCAATCCCATTCCATCTACCTCTGTTGGAACATGCCCCAACCAATCAGGAATTTCCTTTAAAGTCCACAGGTCATTCACAAAGATCATCAGTAGCATCGTTATTGCCCTGAAAACATCAATGGAATATACGCGGACAGGTGAAGACAGTTGGGCATGGATGGCCATAGAGGTTCTGAATCAATTAAAATCGAAGAAAAGAAATTTATTCGCTATCAGGTGTAATTATCCAAATCAAATTAAAGAAAAAACAATCTTTACTTATAAATAAATCTTCATTTTTATACCAATGGCAAGTACCCGGAAAGTTAAGAACATCAAATTAGGTATGCGGCACAATAATTGAATTAAATTATTATAATTGGGATTTTTTGACAACTATTTATGTTTTAAAATTGATGATTTATTTAAAATAATTTAAACTAAGAAAATATGACAACGCTGGCAAAATCATTATTCAACGACATCAAGAAAGGTTTTAAAAGTATAGAGCCTGTTGTGATGTTGTTTTCGGGAACTTACCTCCTGATTCATGGCCTAAAAAACAAAAATTACCCTCTTGGAGCTGCAGGAGGCATGCTTTTGTTCAGAGGTGGGGTAGATTTGGGTAAGATCATCGAAGAGAGCGATACTCAGGAATCAATTACATCTGACGAACCTTAATTTAATTTGAGATATTTGATTTATTTCAGAAAATAAATGATGGAAAATTAGATGCAAAGATTTTTCAAAAGCCAAACAAAAGTGCCTTTCTTGAGCTCTTTATCGAAATAACCGCTTTCTTGAGCATCCCTCTTGATAATGACGGTCATCAACTTACAGACTTTGATTTGATTGACCGCTTGATGCTTGCGGATACCATCCAGCAACTCCAGGCCTTCAATCCATGTTAATGGGTCAAAGTCCACCAATAATCCGGAAATATTGATATCAATCTGAAGATTCGGTCTTAATTCATCAAAATCAACATATTTTAACAAGGCCTCTTCTGTAAGGTCAAAGTGGATGGCTTTTTTTATTCGCTGAAACTCTGACTCCATTTCAGGAATGTACTTTGACAAACTAAAAATCGCTTTTTTACCGGTTTCGGATTTAAGATACGTTTCAATTTCAATTAATGGGGTGAATCGAGGCTTCATAAAAAATCAATTATAAATTAAGATTGGTTGGCTTACCAATTTACAACTTTTATTGGATTTCGAATCCTTTCGGAAAATATTGAATGACATTTTTAAAGCTCAAATCCTAAATAGAAAGGCTTGCATAAGATTGGGAAATATTTACATATTTCCTTGAAATATTTTGATTGGTTCCAAAATTGCTGCTTTTCCTAAATGCAATCACCTTTTGTAATTCCCAAAAATCCGAAAAAAAGGCATCACCAAACATACTCCATGAGACGATTTCAATTTATTTCTTTCATCAGTTTTGTACTTAGTGCAATATTTCTTATTGGCTGTGCAAGAAATCCAGTTACCGGAAAAAAACAACTTGTTTTTATGTCCGAAGCCCAAGAAATAGCTATGGGTAAAGAATCAGACCCTCAGATTGTAGCTTTTTTTGGCCTATACGATGACCCGCAACTTCAAAAATTCATTACGGATAAAGGTTTGGAAATGGCTGCCATATCCCACAGACCAAAATTGAATTATGAATTCAAAGTGGTGGATTCGCCGGTCATCAATGCCTTCGCAGTACCCGGAGGTTATGTTTACTTTACCCGGGGCATTATGGCCCATTTCAACAATGAAGCAGAATTTGCAGGAGTATTGGGCCACGAAATCGGACATATAACCGCCAGACATTCTGTCATACAACAACGAAATCAACTTCTAAGTCAATTGGGGATTATTGCTGGGGTCATTTTGGTTCCTGAACTGACCCAGTTTGTAGAACCGTTATCTCAAGGGATGCAGTTGGCCTTGTTGAGTTTTGGAAGGGATGCTGAACGACAATCTGACAAACTTGGAGTGGAATATTCCTCCAAGATAGGCTATGATGCTACCGAAATGGCAGGTTTTTTTGAAACTCTTGAGAGGCAACAGGCGAAATCCGGAGGAGAAGAAATTCCTGATTTTTTATCTACACATCCATCTCCCGAAGAACGTAATGTCAGTGTAGCCAAATTGGCAAAGGAATGGCAAGAAAAATTGAAAATGACTGATGGGGAAGTTAACAGAAACAGTTATCTGAAAAGAATTGATGGACTTATAATCGGAGAAGATCCCAATCAGGGATTTGTAGAAAATGGTTTCTTTTATCATCCTGTACTAAAATTCTCCTTTACCATACCAAAGGATTGGAGCTTTCAGAACACCCCCCAGCAGATTCAAATGGCACCCAAAAACGGTGAAGCGCTGATGATGCTTTCTCTAATTTCCGGGAATTCGCTCAAAGAGGCAGCCAATACATTACTGGAGCAATATAAACTTGAGCAGATAGATTCCAAAGAAGAAAGAATCAATGGGCTTCCGGCCTTGGTGATGACTGCAGACCAGAAACAGGAACAAGTCACTATTCGCGTGATTTCCACCCTTATCCAATATGGAGGAAATATTTACAATACCATGGGTATTGCAGAACTGTCTAAATTCCCAACCTACCAGCCAACCTTCCATAGCACTATGCGGGCATTTCAGGAACTGAAAGACAGCGACAAGCTAAATAGAAAACCTGACGTAATTAAAATCAAATCCGTGCCCAGAAACATGAATCTGAAAGCAGCATTGCAGCATTTTGGAATGCCTGAGGATAGAAATGAAGAATTGGCAATTTTAAATGGAATGCAACTTGATGACGAACTCGACCAGGGAGTGTTGATCAAAGTGGTAGGAAAATAGCAAACAATCCTCAACCATGAAATTCCGTTATCAAGAATCATTACCAGTTGCTTAAAATCCACGAGGTTTTGATGATTTTACACATTGGAAGGCTAAATTTTTAAAAAAATTTTTCTCTGATAATTGGAGTTCCAATTTGAAAATCAAAATGAATGTCCACTCCAAGATACCTTCATATTTTATTACTAAATATAGGTATTCTTTTACCTTTAATTCAACCTTTATAACCTATCCAATTTTTTAGTAGACAATACCAATATTTTTTTATTTATCGGATATCATTCTTTGTTTTTTTGAAAAAGGTGGGACCAATTATCTCCTGTTTTTTGAAAAATTTTTTGTCAATTTAAAATCCTAATACTCTGATTTTCATTGGATATTAAAAATCATTTTATATATTCGAAAAGTGTTTTTATTAGTCGAAAACTGCATTTTATTTTTTAAAAGCTAGTTTTCAAGAATTCTAAATGGAATAAAAAATTATTTATTTTCTAGTTTATGAACAAGATTCGTAACGAATTAAAATTATTAAAAAATCCACCAATGAAAAATCTCTTTTCAGTTGGCAAGTGGCTGATTATGATCTTGCTGTTTGCACAAAATCCAACTTTTGCCCAGACTGTCAAACTTGAGCAAGGCCAGAACGGGGGTATTGATCAAGAGCCCGTAAACCCAGTGAATTGGGCAACGGGAAATTCCAATTCGGGCAATAGCCATTTCTTTGAAGGTCAATCCATCCCCTATCGGATGACCATTTCAAAGTTACGGGAGGGTACCCATACTGTTGAAATTGAATGGGATACTCGTACAAATGACAAAAGCGCCATCGACTACATCACAAGTTTCGATAGAATCTGTGAGGAGGTTATTCCAAGCGAAGGTCTTCCAAGTTTTGGAGTAATACCAACACCGAATGGAATACCGCTGCCTTCAGGTAGTTTTAATCAACTATCAGCTGATGAAAGAAAAATCGCAATATATGGCGGTACAATAGTGGAAGATGGAATCAAATATGTGCGGCAAGACAATACTTCAGCGACCAGTGCAGTAACCAGATTGAGCATTTCCTTTACTGCCGGCGGGAGTAATGGGCCAAATAATACGGTAGTAATCGCCTGGGGTGGTCATATTGCCAAAGCGCAAGATTGGGGCGAGGGAAATTCGGCTTCAAGTATCAACGGTTCTCCCTATCATACCCGGGTAATTTCTGTAAATGGAAAATCTGTAGGAAGCCAGGACAGATCTGTACAGGCTGCCTCCGAAGTTATCGACTTTGATACTGAGTGTATAATCAAGGGGGAAAAAGAGGTCTGTCCTGGAGAAGTTACATCCTATTCAGTACCTCCGGGATCAGATGGCTATACTTGGGCAGTAACGGAAGGTGGGGAAATAACTTCAGGTCAAGGCACTAATTCAATAACAGTGAAATGGACTGGTTCAGGAAATGTATCAGTAGATATTGACAATGTGGGCGCATGTGAACCTACATCCTGTAACCTTGATGTTGTTGTCAACACTCCACCAACCTTATCGGTTGTGGACGCCGTTCTCTGCAGTATAGAGAATGGTGGAAATACTGCCATTGCGAGTTTATTTGATTTTGTCGACGTGAGTTTTGGGGATTTGATTTTCAAACGGAATGGAAATATAATTGAAAATCCAGGTGAAATTCTTGTAACAAACGGTGAAAAGATAGAGGTCACAGCAGCAGGAGGTTGTGGCAATACCGAAACATTCGATATAATAGTAAATGATCGTCAGAAATTTGGCATCTGCTCACAAGGAAAAGTATATGAACCTATTGGCTCTGAGTTAAAAGCCTTAAATGCAATTTTCAGACAAGGTCAAACTGTTGAGTCAAACGAAGTTTTCTACATCTTCGGAAATGAGGTTTTGATTGAGGTAATTTATTTCAAAGAAAAGTTTACAGAAGCTAAGTTAATTCTGGAAAGCTTGGGATTTACAGCACCAAATGAAGAAGAATTAAAACAGGATCCAAATTCATTGATTATAGCAGGTTTTATCCCTATAGAAAACCTTTTGATACTCAACGATTATTTTGAAATATTTAATTACATACGACCAGCAATCCCGGGCGTTCCCAATAAAGGAGCAACAACTACTCAAGGTGACCGGGTTATGCGTTCCAACCTTGTAAGAGCTGGATATTCTCATTTTGAAGGAGACCAACCCATCGATGGTACTGGAATTAAAATTGGAGTACTCTCCGATAGTTATGCCACGCGTACTGATGCTGGCGTGAATACCTTAGAAACTGATATCACCAATGGTGATTTGCCTGGAAGCCTATATTTTATCAGAGACCTCCCAAGCAGATTTGGTATAGGTACAGATGAAGGTCGGGCCATGTTGCAGATAATTCATGATGTAGCGCCCGGAGCAGAATTAGGTTTCAGAACGGGAGTAGTTACCGCAGGGGATTTTGCACAAGGTATCCGTGACCTAGCAGCGGCAGGCAGTGATATCATTGTTGATGATATTACTTATGTAACTGAACCTTTCTTTAGTGATGGTAAAGTTGCAAAAGCTGTCAATGAAGTGGCTGCCAACGGGGTTTCGTATTTTACTTCTGCCGGTAACTTTGGAACAAAATCCTTTGAAGGGGTATTTAATCCAGTTGATGATCCATCTATTGAATTACCACTAAATAGCGGTCAATGGACAGAAAGGGGTCGAGTCCATCGTTTCGAGGATGGCCAAACTACCCAATCTATCAAGGTGTTTCCCGGACAAAACGGTCCGGCAGTCTATATGATTGCCCTTCAATGGGATGATCCTCTGTACTCTGTTGACCAAATAGGAAGTTTATATGACTTGGATATCTATCTCAAAGACTTCGGTGCGCCGCTGTTTGGTTTCAACCGTGATAATGCCAATGGAGATCCAATTGAAATACTTTCTTTCACCATTACAGAACCAACCACCGTTGACCTTTTGATCGCCAGGGAATGCGAAAGCTGCACTGACTTAGATTCAAATACCGGGATTGAATTTAAATATGTAGTATTCAGGGGCGAACTAGATCCAAATGATCCAAATGGCATTAATGCTTCCACAATTGTAGGTCATGCCAATTCAGAGGGTGCCATGACTGTTGGCGCAGTACTTTATGCCAACACCTCTGTTTTTGGATTTAACCCAGTATTAGTACCAAGTGGAACTGAACCATTTACAGTTGCCACATTCTCTTCTCGCGGAGGGACAACTACAAATGGCGTGATACGAGACAAACCGGATTTCACGGGACCAAATGGTGGAAATACCACTGTGAATCTTGGTGCGCCTGATTTAGAAGGTGACGGATTCCCTAACTTCTTCGGAACATCTGCGGCTGCACCACATGCAGCTGCAATAGCGGCTTTAGTGAAACAAGCCAGGAACAAATATTACCCTGAAACAGCACCTGAGGGATGGGAAGTACCAGGATCAACCATATCCGACGATATCCGGCGCGTATTGAAAACCACCGCCCAAGATATGCATGAAACGGGAGAAGATATCAAATCCGGTTCCGGACTTGTCCGTGCAGATAGAGCATTGCTTTCTCTTGCTACACCAAATCCAGATAACATCGAACTTGTCTTTGAAGATGGTATCAATCCTGGTGAAGTTGAGTTCAAACTGAAAATAACTGGGACAAATCTATACGAAGGTTCAAATGTATATTTAAGAAATGAACTTTTAATTGCTACCTACGGAATCGATGAATTTGGCTTTGGTTTCCTTGAGGTCACGATTCCGGAATTTGAAGGCAATCCTGATATCACAGTGGTTAACAATGCCATTTCTGATAGTGAATTGGATGGAGGTACAGCTGGACCTGTTTATTTCTTTGATATTGTTAAAAAGACTATTGCCATCCGTGCAGATGATACGAGCAAAAAGTTTGCGCAGATCTTGGAGCCGTTTACAGCAAGCGTGTATGAAAGGGTTGACAATAATTGGGTGCTAAGCGCTCTTACTCTTGAAGACGTTGGGCTTACTTTAGGTCCCATAAGTGATGGCAGTACATTGCTTCCGCTTACTCTTTCCAGTCCAATCAGTGGTGACTTGGCGGAAGTAGGTACTTATGTGATAACAGCCTCACATCCTCAGACAGGTTTTGCTTTTTCAGATTTCTACAATTATGTAGGGGTATTACAGGAAGATGGAAGTCTTTTCTATGATGGAACCAGTGATGCTTTTGGCAATTACGGTCCTGGTATCATTACTGTGGAAACTTTGCCTGTCACCATTAAACCAATTGATCTGACCGGAGATGCTTCTTTAGAATATGGTGAATCCATCAGCGATGCCATCAAATACGAAGTGATCATTGATGAAAATGATGCAGCCAAAATCCTTGATGTGGATGGATTGAAAGCGTCAATTCTCAGCGATTACCAGGAGGTTTTGGAAAAGGCAAAACAAGAGGGTGACGACAGTCTTCCACTAGGCTTGTTTGACACAAATGGCAGGACTCTAATTAATAGCGAATTGGAAAATCTGAGTTTCATGGTAAGTGGTCGAACCCTAATCAATGGTCGAACTCTAATCAATGGACGAACTCTAATCAATGGCCGGACGCTCATTAATGGCAGGTCTTTGATCAATTCTATCATAGATGTTCCTCTAGGTTCTTTTATTGATTACCTGGATAATCCCAATGAGCAGAATTTACTTGGTGCAGAAATTAACGGAAGGACTCTAATCAATGCCAGAACACTCATCAATGGACGTAGTCTGATCAACGGACGTACCCTGATCAATGGACGTACCCTGATCAATGCCCGTACGCTGATAAATGGCAGAACTCTCATCAATGGCCGAACCTTAATCAATGCAGAAAGTGGCGGAGAGGATATTGAGGAACTTGACAATGTGCTCATCATCTTCAAAGAAAGTGATTTAGCCGAGGCAAATGAGGTTGAAGTTAACAATATCAAGTATTATGATTTTGGAGAGACTACTGAAGAGAATTCAGATGAAAACTTAGAGTTTTTCTCTATCACTTTGGTAAGTGGCACGGGAGTTGGAAACAACTTCATTATTCCGGGAACCTTTGATTCACGAAATCTGAATGTTTCTTATTTACCTGGAAGCCTTGAAATAATTCCGACAGCACTTACCGTTAGTACTGCTGCTGATCCTGCTGAAATTTCTTTTGGAGACCCAGACCCTGTCTATTCTTCTGAATTTGAAGGTTTTGCCTACAGTAGTACATTCTTGGACAGCAATGGAAATGAAGTAACAGTTCAGGACAATCAGGCTTCTGTTATAGAGAAGATCGAGTATTCACTCATCCAAAATGAAATAGCCTATCCTAGTACAGGGCCTATTGCTATTGGAACTTACAGTATCCGCCCTGAAGTCACCTTGTTCACGCCTTCCAATTATTTTATAGATTTGGAAAATTCCACATTTGGAACCCTTGATGTTACCGGATGTATCAATCAGGCTGCAATAATCGGTGAATTTGAAACCGCAAAGGGTGCCGGAAACACGAGCAATCCTGCAACGATAAATAAACCAGCCAACACCCAAATAGGTGATATTTTGGTAGTAGGATTGATGTTTGAAAAAGGACAATCACCATCAATTACTCCTCTTGACAAAGATTGGATATTGATCCAGAGAGTGAATGAAGGAAACCAAGTTGCCATGGCTACCTTCTACAAAGTGATAACCAGTAACAATGAACCTGATACATATGGGTTCCGAATCAATCAAAGTCCAAAATGGACAATGGGAATCACAAGAGTGAGCGGTGCAGATATCAATCATCCTGAGGGACCAATAGCTGCTTTTAGTGGGAATTCAGGAGGCAGAACCCTGGTTGCCACAGCGCCTTCACTTACCACAGAAGATTGCAACAACTTGGTAATGCTCTTTTACACCAATAAGAAAGATGCTACTTGGACTCCTCCATCAGGGACGATTGAAGTTTACGATGATCCGAATAATCAACAGGGACTTACCTCAAATATGATGGCATATTTTATTCAGGAAGAGGCTGGAGCAACAGGTGATTTGAGTGCAATCGCTTCTTCGGGTGAAAGTTGGGTTGCTCAGGCAATAGCTATCAGACCACTTAAAACTACCTACGCAAATACAGCTAGGACTCTACCTGAGGAAATGGATGAAAATTCAGTTTTGACAATTTCAGACAGGCCTACAACACTAGAGGTAGCTGGCACTTCGGGACAAATCAAAGCATATCCAAACCCGGTAAGTGACCAATTGAATATCAGTCTTAAAGGTTTTGTTGAGGAAGAGCCTTCTGACAATTCCTTTGTTATCCTTGATGCGATGGGCAGGTCCCATTTTGTACCAAGAACTTGGTTTGGAGATGAAAGCCGTCTTGAATTGGATTTCTCCAGAATGCACAAAGGGTTTTACATTATCAATATCCGTACCCTGCATGGCATCAAGACCATTAGAGTAATGAAACAGTCCCAATAAATAATTGTCAAACTTGTTTTAAAAATTAAAGGATGGGAGTTTTTCCCATCCTTTTTTTATTATTAATTCTTGATAGTACGTAATCCTATCAGTTAAATGTTAAATCAACAGAACTTATAGTCAACTACTTCAAGGCACCTTATATCGGAATTCGGTCTGATAAGAATAATGACAATCTACCATAGGGCCAGAAAATCAACTTTCTATTTCTCCAATTTCCCAAACAACCAATCTTCAATTTTTTTGCCTTGCTCGGGATAGGTCCAATGTCCGGTTTCCGGAACGATAAAAACTTCCTTAGGTGCTTTGATTTCATTATAGGCTGAGTAGTATGAAGTAGGCGGACAGGTTTCGTCATTGAATCCCCAAGTATAAAAACCAGGGGTCTGAAGGATTCTTGCAAAATTGACCACATCATAATAGGCCAATGTTTCAATTACCTCAGGCCTGTTGTAATACTTCAGATTATTTGGAGCAAAAACATGTGGCCAACCACCTGCCCTGCCGTTCAGGTATCCAGTCATATCACTTAAAGCAGGGTAAACAGCAGCCAGATATTTTATCCTGGAATCCAAAGCCGCAGTTGTGATGGCCAAAGCACCTCCCTGACTTCCTCCTTGTACCGCCAGGTTTTTACCATCATATTGTGGCAGGGAAACTAAAAAATCCACAGCCCTTATACAACCAAGATAAACTCTTTTATAATAATACAGGTCTTTATCTGTGTTGTTGAAATTCCAATATCCATTCAATGCTCCTGACATCAGGTTATTGTAAACTTCCTGAGGCATATCTACTGGTATCCCATGAATCCCGATCTGAAGCGTAATTGCACCTCTCAAGGACTTTCCAATATCTCCGCCATAGGGTCTGATTCCTGCACCGGGAACATTAAGTATAGCTGGAAATTTCCCTTCACCTTTCGGAATACTTAGAATTCCATAAATCCTTGAATTCCGAATATTCTGAAAACTAACATGGTAAACATCAATATGTTGGGAACTTTTTTCAGGTAAATGGGTCATTTTATAATCCATGGAAACTTGGGCCAATTCCGCCTTGGCCTCGTCCCAAAATGAATTGAAATCCTCCGGCATCTTCACTGTAGCCTTTATTTTTTCCGGTTCAAAAGCTGCAGTTCCGATACCTTTGTATTCCTTTCCGTCAATGGTGGCATAAACTTCACATCTAAGGAAGCCGGGATTTTTCATGGTAAACTTTTGGGTTTTTCCTTTTCCATCCTTTAAGCTAAGCGTACCTTCTTTGATCGGAGCCATTTTTTCCTCCATGACAGCGTATCTGACATGCTCTACAGGTACAGGTACTCCCGATTGGGTGACTGAAATGGAAAATTCCACATTTTCTCCGGTTTTGTAAGTCCAGTCTGTTCTGTCAGGAGCAACAGAAATATCCAGGTATTGCTTTGGAATCTGGGCTAAAGAGAAATTGCAAATGCTAACTGATAGCAAAAGAAGAAATAATGCGTTTTTTTTGAAGAGATTCATATCGGGGATTGGGGATATTGGTTAAAATTCAAACCAATATACTCAAAATCCCTTTTCCAGAGGCCCTACCTTTTCAGATTTTGCAACTGTTCTTCACTTTCAACAATTATTTCATTGTATTGCAAGGTCCAGCCCAATGATTTGGTAAGAATAAAAATATTCGCCAGTTCGCTCATCAACCTATCCTGAGAATTTTCCAATAGGTTGGATTTGTCCACTTTTTCTCTGATCCTGGCATTGATGGTACTTTTGATTTTGTTATAATCAGCCGCCCCGAATTTGTTGAAATAGTCCTGGGTCACGTCATAATATTCAATATCAGGGTAGATGTTGATGACAGGTTCAGGAATCCTTTTGAGGATTACTGTTTTATTTTCCTGGTCAATTTCTGTTTGCATTTGGCGGAGGTCATATTCCACCGTGACTTTGGCATTGGCAACTACCAAGGCTTTCTTATCAGAAGTCATCAGATTCAGAAAGAGGTTTTGGGAGTTTTTATAAGTAAAGACTTGCGAAAAATAACCTTCCGTCACAATCAATTTCCCCACCTGCTCGATTTGTTGCTGAATTAAGGAACTGCTTTCAAGCATTTGTTCTTTGGAGTCCTGCTTGTTGGACCAAAGCCAAAAACCAGCAAAAACCAACACAGCAACCATAAATCCAAAAACAAACCTATTCATAATTCCAATCAGATCAGATCTAAAATTGGATAAAAAAACATGGGAAACAAACATCTTGTGAATAGAAAATTTTTAACAAATCTATTTTTCCTTTTTTCAGACTTATTTGCTTCTATTCTCCTGATTGATTGTTAATTAATCTGAAAACAAACTGTTGGATTTCCATCTGCTTAAAACCAAATTTTCACGGATGATTTTCTGGATAGATTTTATGTCTTCATAGTTTACCTGCCTATTCTCAAAAATTTTTGCCATTTCATTAAGTTGCCGGATGACCTCTTCAAGTTCGGTGTCTTGGATCCCTAAATGCTTGAGTTGTCTGTTTTGTTCTACCATCAATGCCAGCAAACTCCAATTTTTAAACTCTTCATAGAGGTATTTTTCTTCTTTTCCCGAATCCTTATTGATCCCCAAGGCAAAATTCTTGGCCTCTTCCAAAGTAGAAAATTCCTGATCCCAAACTCCTTCCGGTTCTTTTTCTTTAATCAGTTCAAGAGATGCCAGCACCCTGTCAAATTTGAAACTGATCTCATTATCCAGTTTCTCTATGATTTCACCCCTGGTTTTCTCATTTTCCTGCTTGACCTTATAATCATCGTACACCTTTACCCCTCCTGAAACAAAAATTGCCGACAATACCCAAAGTCCAAATTTGCTGTTGAAAAATGAGTATACCATCCCTAACCCGAATTTTCTGGCCTTTTGGTATTCCAGCTTATCTTTAACTTCAAACTTATAAGTTTCTACAAGTTCTATGCGTTTTTTTTCTTCTTCTGAAAGCATAGGAGCACAATAAAATTATTTGAAAATTGTAATGAAAATTAAAAAAAAACTAACCAATAATTATCGCTTTGATCCACTTTTCCACCTCATCCAGCCATTTTATATCAGAAGTGCGATTGATCATTCCAAATCCATGACCACCTTCTTCAAAATAAGTAGTCGAAACAGGAATATTGAATTTCTTCAAAGCTTCTTCAAAAACGTAGGAATTCTGCACACTCACCGGATCGTTTTTGGCGTGGACAAGATAGGTTGAGGGTGTATTGGAATTGATCTGTTTCTCATTGGAATAATAATCCTTCAAAGCCTGCGTAGGATTTTCACCCAATAAGTTTTGGGCTGAACCACTGTGACCTATCTCGGGTTTAAAACTGATCACAGGATACACCAAAATCATAAAATCAGGTCTTAAGCTTGTCCCCTTAGGATTGGGGATGGTTTGGTTGTTGTAATGAGTGCCTGCAGTAGAAGCCAAATGCCCACCGGCAGAAAATCCCATAATTCCGATCTGATCCTGCTTTATATTCCATTTTTCAGCATTTTCCCTGACCATTAAGATGGCCTGTTGCGCATCCTGTAAGGGGCCAATGGTTTTGTCAATCATGGTCTCATCACTTGGAAGTCGGTATTTAAGGACAAAAGCAGCAATTCCTTTTTTGACAAATTCTTCTGCCACATCCGAACCTTCATGACTGGCTGCCAATATCCGATAACCTCCACCTGGACAAATAATCACCGCCTGACCTGTCGCATTTTCCTTAGCAGGAAGATATGCCGTCAGCGTCGGCTTGGTCACCTTGCTGATCCTAAAAATTCCATTTTGATCAGTTTCTGAGTTTTCTTCATCAGGAACATCAATGGAGTTGGGGATGGGATCATTGCCGTAGAGGGGGTAGGTGGTCTGGGCAGAGACCAAAAAGGTCAAACAAGACAATGCAATCATAACGAGCAAGTGTTTCATGATGGAATATAATCCTGATTTTTCTCAAATCTTAAAAAATACCCTCTTTTTATAAAGAAAGTAACACAAATACCACATTGCTCCCAAAGTCAACAATGCCGTCAATATCCCCAATATGGCATCTGAAATGCCCAATGGTTTCAAAAATCCAACACTGAAAATTTCAATAAACCCAAATAACCATCGGTGCCCTAACACTTCAGCAAACAAGTAGATGAATATGGAATTCATGCCCACCATGATAAAAGCAAATGCCCAGGATTGTTGCTTTTTCATATCCACCAACCAATAGAAAAATGCCAAGGCCAATAATGCCCATCCCCCTGAGGCCAACACAAATGAACTGGTACTGATTCTTTTGATAATGGGTGTGATTTCCAATAAATCCAATCCGTATCCTGCGACCAAACCGATAAATCCTGCAATGATCAGGACTTTTATTTTTTCCTGATCTGTCTTTTTGGACATGAGCAGGTTTCCGCACATGGCACCCCAAAGGGTATGGGCTGCAGTAGGAATGCAGTTAATGGCCACCCATCCCCCATTGTTAATTTTCCCCATCAAAAACATATCGGTGTAGGAACCGAAATTCTCCCCCATCACAAAAGGGGAATCCGGGGCATAGGATCGGTAAAGAATTTCCGTAAGGATCAACAAACCAAATGAAACTGCTAATTGGATTTTGAAGGGCTGTCTGATCAGAAAAAAGGTAAGGAGGATGGTAAATGAAAGTTGCGTCAGCACATTCCAAAGTTCAAAGACTAATTTCTGATTGTACACGCAATGCAAGCCGGTGCCGAAAAGAAAAAGTAAAAAGCAGCGTCTCAAAATATGCTTCGTCACTTTCTCCCTGTCTCCTGCAATTGCCAACCTTTTATTGAGCGAAAAGGGCATTGCCACCCCGACGATAAACATAAAAAAGGGCTGAATCAAATCCCAAAATCTCAGGCCATTCCAGGGATGATGGGTGAATTGGGTAAAGAAAGTATGCCCTAGGCTTTCTGAGGAAAATGCATTCAATAATGTCTCATAAACGAATGCCGCTTCGGCAATCAGCAAAAACATAGTCATCCCTCTGTAGGCGTCCAAGGAAATCAAACGCCCTGATGAAGAAAGGTTATCTTGACCCATATTTTTAAGCCTCTTGTTAGTTATTGATTGCTGAGGATCATTCTTCGGTAACTGTAGAGACTCGGTTCACCACTATCCTGTACCTCCAAAATAATATGCAGGGATTGCCCCTCATTCAATTTTGGCATTTCAAAACTTTGCTCATCTGCATAGGGATTGAAGAATTCCAGTTGCCCATTGAATCCCCCAACTTCTTTGTATATCCACCAACGATATTTGACCTGATCACCATCAGGGTCAAAGGTGCCTTTAGCAGATAAGCGTACCGTCTTTCCTGCTTCAATTTTACCTTTGGCCAATGCTTTCCCCTCATTTCCGTTCAGCATGATCATGGGGTTGTGGTTGGCTGCTTTGTAAGTTTGGGCAACATTCCAGTCCATTCTTGCTGCAAAATCATGTTGGAAAGCTTTTCTCCACCTCCAAATAGTAGCCTGATTGGAAGCTTCCTTTCTACCGTCTGACAATATTACTTCATCCTGAGTATTGATAGAAGAAGTCCAGATTTTGTCCACTTCACCATAAGATTTCCAAAGTTCATACCTTCCTGCCCAACCTCCCCAAGCAGGGCTGTTGTACCAAGCAAGCCCGTTATTGATCAAACCTATAAATGAGGGCGTATCTCCTTCCATAATATATTCCAAAGGAATGTAATTGGCCCCCAAAGGACCGTGATTATCCCGGATATTTTCCATCAACCAAGGATTGTCCACCAATTCAAAATCCACCATCGGCGCATTTTTATACCACCTGTCTCCAGCTATCCCTGTCCAAGTCGCTTTGTAATACTCCCGCCAATTGTCCCCCGCACTTGCATCCACGATATAGAAAATACCAGGGAAATTATGCCTGACCCAAGGTCCTGCAAAATCCTGATCGGAAATGGTATAGATCCTTAACTTGTCCACAAACTTTTTCACCTCTGTCTCTGATCTGGTATTTTTCACTTTCCAAAGTGCCTGTGCCAGACAATTGGCCCCGCCCCATACTGATACCCAAAGCGGCCGATCATCAGCTCTATCCACAGCTTTGATCAGCATTTCGGAACCGGGAGAATCCTTTCCTTCCCCTACCCCATCCATACTGTAAAGCGGCAAATGTTCCGAGGTCACCGCCATCAGATCATCCATGCTCGGAAATCCATCAGCATGTTTGTCCAAGTTGGTTTTAACTTTCCCATAATTATTAATCAATTCAGTGATTTTATCCTTTCGGACCTGATTTCGGAGGTGGGTGGAAGTGGTCGCCACGATTCCTTCAATGTCATACTCATTGGCATAGACCAGAAAACGGACCAGTGACTGTTGGTCATCCGGTTCGTTGGTGATGTCCGTCAAAACAAAAATCCGTTGTTTGACAGGTTCTTCAAAGGTCAAAGGAGTTTGGGCGGAAGAAAACCCTTGGCAAAATAAGAGGAGTAGCGTTGCAAAGTATTTCATCATGGTTGTTTTGGATAGGTTTAATGAAATTTGTTGAATATAAAAAAAATGATCAAGAGTGTTTCAATCTTATCTCCCAAGATTTTAAACTACTTAAGTCAAAGGCCTTACATTTCTTAATGGGACTGTTTACCTCCCTTGAGTTCTTAGGTGTATTTTCATTTTCAGCAACGATTAAAACCACCTGAATTCCATCAGGGAAATCCAATTTCAAACTTCTCTTGCCTTTTTTTCCCTCAGCATTGAAATGAATTGGGCCCAATACAGTATGGTAGGACAACTTCAGCTTTTCCAAATTTCCCAATTGGGGTCTTATATGAACTACCTTTGCCCCGGGTTCGATAACCTCTATTCCTGCGAGACACATATAGGCTGCAAAAAAAGGAGCAATTCCTGCATGACTCAACTGGTTTTGGGAATCAGGAACTGCATGCCAACTTTCCTGAATAGTATTGTTTTCCTGAACCGAAAGCATTTGATACCACCTATGATGAAAATCCTCCAACATATAGGCTGTGTTTCCTAATTTGGCCAAAGCCCAATAAGGCCAAATGGCATTGGCAGGATAACATCTACCGAGCCTCTCCGGCTTTTCAGTCAATTCTTTTAAAAGGGCGGGGGCCTCTGAAGGGAGCATAAAGTCGCCCAAAACATAATGGGAGAGGGATCTTTCGCAGGTCCGCTTTTCTCCGTCTTCTTGATGCCAAGGCAAATTAATGATCAGGATATCCTGGGTTGTATCCCAAAAGATTGTCTTTACTTTGCCTGCCAATTGATGCGCCAATTCATCCATTTCTTTGGCTTTATCTTCCAACCCAAACTGCCTCGCAAGCGGTGACAGCGCTTTTTTCATCATACTGGCCGCATAAAGATTGTAGGCGCATTGTTTGTCTCTGATGTTTTTGTAAGAATCTGTATCCATCCAAACAGCTGCTACTCCCAGATTTTCAACGGGGAGTAAGCCGTCTTCTTGAATTGATTTTTTTAAGAATTCATAAAAAACCATTAACCTGGGAAAAGCCTCTTCCAAATCCTGCAATTTTCCCGAATAAAGAAAATGATGCCAACAGTCAAAGCAGAACCCTATGCTATGGTCCAATAAAATCCCCCATGGACTCAGATCCAATTGCCTTTGGGCTATCCTGTTTAAGCGGTCGTAGGCTGGCCAACTGTCCATAAAAAATCCACCTAAGGTGAGACCTTGGCTATAGGTATCTACAAAACGGGCAGGAAGCAAGCTTTCACCAAATCCCATGTGCAATGCATGAAGCATATGCCCTATGTCGCCGCTATATTGTTGTCTTTCTCTACCAACACAATCTACAATGGTTTCATGGCTGTTGTTATACACCGTATTGATACAAGCCTGGAGTAGGATGTTGTAAATCGGGTCACTGCTGCTTACTTCTGCCTGATGGGGAAAATCATTCATCCTCCTTAAAAATCCAACTTTGGAAACAGTGACATCACCTTTGGATTGATGGATATGGAGTTGAATCCATTTGACACTTTCATAATCAAAGGTGGTCAGGAAATTCAACCCCTCCTTACAAATAAACCTTGTCCAAGAGTTGAAATTGTTATTGATAAGGGCAGGTCCTCCATCCGCTACTATTCTATGGCTTTGTTGTACCATCAGTTCAACAATCGTTCCTTCGGAGCAATCAATGGAAAAATAAGGCCAGCCTATCATTTGTTCTTTCCATTCAAATGATAGGACTAATCCTTCATTGGCAAATTCAGGAGACTCAAAAGTCCAAAATCCTTGATTAGAATTTCCAGAAGCAATAGCCTCTTTCCAAAAGAATGCATCTTTTGTTTTTAGGTCAAAATACTCTTCAACAGGTTTTTTCCAAGTGAGTATATGGACCTCCCTCAATTCCGGACTTCCTGCTTTCCTGTCTTTGATCATAGGAACAACCCTTTTCCGAAGTTGGGTATTTTGATTGCCGCCACTGTCATACAAATAATCTGACATGGAAGTACTCATTGCTGTCTTCGCGCTTTCCCCTGTCAATTCAACTGCCTGGGCCCAAGAATCATCAACCTCAAATCCACTGGAATGCCATCCTTCAGGGTACTTCCGGTTATCAAAAACTTCTTGTAAAGACCTCAAATACCAACGCTTGTATTTTCCCAGAGGCCAGCTTTTTGCAACCTGAACCTGCCAGTTTTGGTCAGAAACTATGATATCCTGATCTCCATTAGCATTTTCAATTTTTAAATTGAAAATAAACCCTGCTTTACCTGCAGGCCAGGCACCGTCCCCAAAACCATAATAAAGGACTGTTGCTCCGACCACATTTTCTCCGGTTTTCAAGAATTCACCAATATCCAATGGATCAGCTTCGCTAAACCTTGGGTCAGCCGGAGATGGTCCAAATTGAATCCTCTGACCGTTTACATACAATACATAGCGGCTGTCCCCAAGAATCCAACCTTTGGCTGACTTGATATCCCCTGAAATTGTAAATGACCTTCTAAAATGAAAAAAGGAATTGGGGAGTACCCTTTCACAAGGATACCATATCCATTTTGCAGGATAGAGGTCCAAGGTTTTCCTTTGGGGGAATTGATAAGGTTTGGCTTTCAACTTTTTGTCAAAAATATTTTTTGACAAGTCTTCATTGCCCCAAACTATTCTCGTAGGAACCACCGAAAATGCTCCGGATAAAGCCATCAATCCAAGGAAATCACGTCTGGAAAAAGTCATGGGTAGAATATTTTCATAGGTTCAACTGTTAATTGGCTGGAATTTAAATTACATAAATTCCAGCCAATTCTACAATCCTATTTAAATTGGCTTTTATAGAAAAAAATAAAAGGGATCCTCAAGAGGAAACAAGATACTTTATTGCAAACTTCTATAAGACCCTTGAAGAGATTATTCAAGAAAATCCAAAGGTGTCAATGATAAGAAAACTCTTATAATATTTGATATAGGTTAAAATTAGATTCCGATTACTTTTTAAGGATTTTGTGAATAGATTGCTTTTTCCCCTGAAATAACCTGAACATGTAAACTCCAGAAGGCAAATTTGAAATATCCATTCTATATCCCTCCGAAAACTCTTCAAATTCAATTGGATGAACCCTCCCGGCCATATCCACCAAATCCGTAGACCTGATTGCCCCACTGATTCCTTTCATAAAAAAGTAATTGTCGGCCGGATTTGGGTAGATGATTACATCTCCGCCGATTTCCATCCTTGTACTGCTCACAACAATTGTGATCTCATCAGAGATTTCGCTGACACAATCATCGACACTTACCTGTACAGAGAACGTTCCGAAAGAAGATACTTCCAAACTTTCCCCTGTAGCATCAGCAATCAATTCACCATCGAGAAACCATTGGTTACCCACGGAAGAACTTGATGACAAAATCACCGAACTGCTTCCTACTCCGGTCATGCTTATGGCCGGTTTAGCTGGATTAACACAAAACTCTCTATTGATCGATTCCGCAGGAAGGTATTGGTCATTTCCATTCTGACTTGCGATGACGGATGCCATTCCCGGCTTCAAAAGCGTAACCATGTTAGCTGCGATACTCAAGTGATCATTTTCACTCTCAAAAAAAACTTCCAATCCGGAATCAGAAACAGCAGTCAATGCAAACGGGGCATCTCCCATGGTTTTATCCTCAATCTGCCCAAAAGTAATTGACTGTTCAAGTTGGACTTGGGCAATTTCGCCCTGACGGATATTATCAAAATACCAAGTATAATCCGGAGAACCATTCCCAACATTACCCAGATCAAAGATCACTACTATTTTTTTATAGCTGATTGAAGGGTTGAAACCACTCATATCAAAAGTGATATCCACCCACTTTTTTGATTCAGGTATGGTCACCTCTTTTTCGAAAGCCTGCCCTCCATCAAATTCATTTTCAAATTTTAGCAACATTCGGGTATTGACTCTTGGTGCCCAAACCGAAACAGTAAAGTCAGTGCCTTTCGAAAAATCAATCGCAGATGTCTTCGTAATAAAGGCTCCACCCCAAATTTGCCCTGAATTCTTCACCATCTTTGCCACTTTGGAACTTTGGTTTCCATTCAAATCCGGATTGTTGATTACCGAAAGGTCACCACCATCAAAATTCGTAATCAGGCTATTCCAAGTAAAATCTTCCTCAAAAGTCATTGGAAAATCAATATTCTGACTTCCTCCGGAACCTCCACCATTACCATCATCAGTACCCTGACAAGTACCTACCACATAAGAAATCCTCTGACCCGAATTGTTTTTTTCTCCTTGGGTTGGATGGGAATAGGTATAATAGAAATACACCGTGCTTCCTTCAGGAGCATTTATCCTAAACGGCACATTTGGTCTTACCCCATATCCGGGGAAATTACCATTCGCCGATGTTCCGTAATACAGAATCAAAACCTGATTCCCCATTCCGGAAATCGTAGGGATAAAGGTCAGCGTAGGATTACTGGCATCATCTGAAAATTCATACCTGAAATCTCCATTTTGGGAAATCCCACTACAGGAAGGTGCTTCAGTAAACCGGATGAGTACAGGTGCAGAAGTGGCCGTATTCCCATCGTTGTCTTTGGCTATTGCCGTAAGCTGATGTTGCCCAACACTACCGGACCAACCCACTTTCCATGGTTCAGATGTAGCAGTACCAATGCTACTTTCTCCTGCGAAAAATTCCACCTGATCCACAGACCCATCTAGGTCATTGGCTACGGCCACAATATCAATCGGTCTTCCCTGAATAAATTCCTGATTATTGGATGGTGAACTTATGGCCACAACTGGCGGAATGTTTGCATCATTGCTCACAATCACCAAAACCTGGTCAGAATCCTCGTGTTCCCCATTACTTACTTTCAAACTAAAACTGTATATACCCTCTGTTAACCCACTTATAAGAGTGCTTGAAGCATTGGGATCATTAATTGTAGCCACACTAGGTCCGTATTCCTGTATCCAAAAGTAGGTCAGTTCACCTCCATCAGGATCTGAACCCATACCTGTTAAAGATGTGGTTGCTTCCGGCAAAATCACAACAATATTATTGCCTGCGTTGGCCTCAGGCTGACTATACGGCAACTCTCCTTCATAGGTAAAAGTCATTTTACCTAAGTTCATTTCTCCATTTCCAAAGGATAATCTGAGTATATTTTCTCCACCTACAAGTGGGATTCCCTCCACTGCCCGGGTGTTCCATTTATCCCAGCCACCTGTTGTGCCAACAACAATATTATCCTTGATTTTCTTTCCGTTTAGTTCAAGCCAAAATGGGCCTCCACCACTGGCATTTCCTGAGGCATAGCGGAATTCCATTTTGTACAATCCTGCTTTTTCCACATTCACAGTATATTCCACCCATTCCCCACTTACAATCCATCCAATGGTGGCCCCTTCTCCTGTGATGAATGCAGCATCCACACTTTCTTCTTTCCTGTAATCTCCCTCATTGTTGACCGAAACATCCGAATAGGAAATTCCCTGCCCTTTGCCTCCTTCAAAAACATCATAATTCCCCGCTTCGATTACACCTGGAATTGCCCAAGCTGTTCCCAAATACGGAACTTGATCCCCTACTATTACGGAAACAATATTGGATACTCCCAATTTTTCCCCTTCAAAAATCTTCGCATAAAAATCATGCACTCCCAATGGAAGTTGGGCAGCTTTGAAATTATAGGGTTCTTCGGTCAGTTCTCCGATCTTTTCAGTCCCTCTATAAAACTCGACTTTTGTGGGAGTCCCTTTTTCTATATTCAAACTCAGATCCACGCTGCCATTGACATAGGCTTGATTAAAACTGACAGAAAGTTCACTTTCTATGTCCACATCATTGTTAGTGACCATCGTTCGGGCAGGGGCTTCCAGGCTTGTGCCATCTGAAAAAAGTACATTGATGGGGCTTTTTTCATAGTTATTGACCACATAGGTCCTCACACCATTTTTGGTAAAAACCGCCGCAGTAGGATAATTTGCGGTTACAGTAGCATCCACCCTTCCCATGGCATTCATCGCATGAAGCCAATAGTAGGTTTGGGCATCTGATACTCCGAATTTCAGGTTTCGATTGGGATAATTGTCGTAGAGGTCAATCGCTTTCTGGGGATCTGTAAATGCCAGATATTCCCACATGATGTCATGCCACAAATTGTCATTTGCCTCATTTCTTAAAATCCCTGTATTTGCAGCTATTTCATTCCAAAGCTTGGTAGCATAATCTTGATGATGTCCAAGATAAAGAGAACCTCCATGAATCGGATACAGCTCTATGCCATAAGATGCTGCGATATCATTGGTCCAAAAAGTACCGTTATCGTAGGAATTTCCCCAAACCCTTGACACCAAACTGTACTGCTGTGTAGGTCCAAAATTTCGCTCATGGATATCAAACCAATATTCCTCTATGGCAGTCTGCTCTGTGGTATAAAGATAAATTCCCAGATCCCTGATTTCTTTATTCCCTGTGATGGCCCCCCAATGGATCAATGAGGAATTGAACTGCATACTTTCTGAAGTGGATTCCTGATCATTTCCCTGTGGGAAACTTGCAAAACCATTGGCCCAACAATGCCCTGCATAAGGACTGAAATTTCTCAAAAAAGGAAATAACTCATCACTCCGGTCCGGTGAAGCGGCATCCCGTACTAAGAGATTGACCATTTCACCCCAACCTTCAGCCCATCCCGGTTCAAATTGTTCCAAAAATGCCGCTGCATGGATAAAATATCCCCAATGAAAATGGTGGTCATTCAGGTTGGTGTCCTGCCCATGCCCTGCAGGATAGCCAAGCATGGCTGACCAATCTTTGTTATAGTAAAATAAGAATGCCACCTGTCCGGGCTTGGCAGTCAACCAATCCTCCAATCTTTCTTTGATGGTCGCAATCATCTTGTCACGGGAATCCAAATTACCCATCTCGTGGGCAATTCTAGCAGTCTGAATCAGACGGTTCATCATCTGTCCCTCATTGTAGGAATCAGTCCAGGTACTCAGACCGTCATTTTCCAGTTGTTTCACTTTTTGGTCCAACTCCGCTACACTAAATCCCTCGCTGTAATTGGCCTGATAAGGAAGGGTGGGTAGAATACCATAGTAAGTATTTTCCACACTGAAGGAGGTACTTGCCATGGTTTTGATTTCTCCCCTGACCGAACTGTAACTCAATAGATCCGGTCTTGGTGAATCCGGGGCCAGATTATCCCACTGATGGGGCAATAATCCTATCAAAGGCAAGGTTTCCTCACCTTCTTTGATATCGGTTTCGATAGTAAAATCAGTTCGGATAATGGAAGTTGATTCGTCAAAATTCCAGGAAGCAGTAGTATTGGCAGGGAAAACATAAGCGTATTTCCTATAAGAAAGTGCAGCTTGTGAAAGGCTTGTGGTGGTCAGCGGCAACATGGCCATGGACCAATAATCTTTCCCGTTCAATGTCGATGAAAAAACTTTGCCGCTTTGGGTCCATGTACTTCCTGAAGGTGCATAAAAAACAAAATCCGCTCCATTCCTGGCATTTTCAATCATCAACATTTCACCCGAAATAGTTGCATTCCCTAGGTTGACAGTTATCTGAAGGTTGTCGTCTGTTTCTTTATTGAAATACAAAAATGGCATGGCGATACCGGAGGTCACCTGCAAATGTTCGCCTCCATCATTCCAGTCTATGGTTACCGTCCAATCCGAATAATCCGCAACCGTAGCACGTTGGGCATTCAATCCTGATAGTCCCACCACAATAGGCTCCTGATCATCATAAACACCCCATGGAATATAACTGACTACCAATCCTGCCGGCTTTGTTTTCAAAGCCATTGGATAATTGAAAAGGTTACTCACATGATTGCTCTGAAGCAATAAGGACCACCAATCGTTTGTCGGGACAGGTTTGCCAATGGCATTTTCGCTTAGTTGTGGCTTACCGGGAGGGAATCCGTTTCTTCCTGCCGCATCAGTACCGGGAAATGTTGTGGTATACCCCCCATCTCCTATGGGCACAAACTGGGCAGATACATCCCTATCTGAAAACAAAAAATAAATCATGATAGCACCAAAAAATAATTTTATATTATTTGAAGACATAAGTTTTTGGTCTTGGGTGTATTGAAGATTGATCGCAAGCCCTAAAACTAATCAGGATTGTTTCAGCACTTTGAAAAATGGCTACATCATAAGTACAACATGCCTGAAATTAAAATACTACAATCCCAAAACCATTTTAGCATTAAAGTAAGTGTGTTTACCATGAGTCGGAAATATAATTCCCTCCAAACGTTAGTTTAAATCTCATCAATTCAAATTTTAAACCACAAAAAACTGATTGCCTATTTACCTGATTTATTCCATGGGTTTCACCAAAAAAAATATTTTTTGAAGTATGGAATTCCTTTTTTTTCAAATCTTATCAAAATTCCCTTTTTTCAAATCCACTTTCAAAGTATCTTTTCAGTGAATGAAAAAATGATTGATTTTCCCTTAATACATAAACCTATGCACAACAACTTTCAAAAAAGAACCAAGGCCACATTTCTGTTCTCCAAATTTGTTTTTTTATTATTTGCATTTTCGATTACCCAAACTACTGCACAAGAAGGAAAAACCTGGTTACGTTTTGAAGGGACCTCAGGCCCCGGAAAAGGCAAGCATATCGTATTGGTCAGCGGTGATGATGAATACCGTTCAGAAGAAGGTATGCCCATGTTGGGTAAATTACTGGCACAACATTATGGATTTACCTGTACCGTACTTTTCCCCATCGAACCCGAAACCGGAAATATTGTACCCTCCTATCAAAACAATATCCCCGGATTGGAACATTTGGCCAAAGCTGACCTGATGATCATGCTGACCCGCTTTCGGGAATTACCGGATGAACAGACCAAGTATTTTCATGATTTCATAATGGCTGGAAAACCTATCATTGGATTGAGAACAGCCACCCATGGATTTCATTATGAAAAAAACAAAAACAGTCCGTATGCCAAATATGACTGGAGAAACAAAGACAAAGGATGGGAAGGAGGATTCGGTAGGCAAATCTTAGGGGAAACTTGGGTTGCCCATCATGGCGACCATGGCAAAGAAGGTGCAAGGGGACTTATCAGCGGAATACCCCAACAAGAAGACCATCCTATCTTAAGAGGGGTGAAAGATATTTGGGTGGCCTCGGATGTATATACTGTGAAAAATCTTGTTCCTGAAGCGCATGTGCTTGTTTACGGGGTTCCTACCTCAGGAATGACCGCGGATGCCCCTGTCAATTGGGAAAAATCCCTGATGCCCATGGCCTGGACAAAAGACTATCAGGTTGAGGGAGGTAAAAAAGGCAAAGTATTCACGACTACAATGGGCGCTTCTGTGGATTTGCAAAGCGCAGATCTTAGAAGACTTATCGTAAATGCGGTATTCTGGGGCCTTGATATGCCTGATAAAATTACACCTGACATGGATGTCTCCATTGTAGGGAAATACGAACCTTCTATGTTTGGGTTTGGGACCTTTAGGAAGGGGATGAAGGTTGGGGATTTCAGGTAAAATAGATTTAAGACGTGAGACGTGAGACGTGAGACCACTTGTCCGCCGAGGCGGATGAGACAAGTTATCCGAAGTTTTTAACTTCGGATTCCTGAGTATTGAGTTTTTAACTCAATTCCCCAATCAATTATATGAGATTAAAAACAAAAACAAACATGAATAAAATCGGATTTAATGTATTGGCTTGGTCGGCAAATATGTCAGATGACCTCAAACCTATTCTGGACAGATTGAAGAAAATCGGCTATGATGGAGCTGAGTTTTTTGTCGGCTCGGATGATGTTCCGGCCTATAAACGAATCGGAGAGCATTGCAGAAATATTGGGTTAGAGGTCACTACTGTTTGTGTGCTAAGCCCGGAAGAAAATCTGGTCAGCCCAGAACAAGCTGTCCGGCAAAAAGGTTTGGAAAAAATCAAATGGATTATTGACCGTTCCCATGACCTGGGTTCCCAGGTGCTTTGTGGACCTTTTCATTCGGCCTTCGCTACTTTTTCGAAAGCTGCCCCGCAGGAAATCGAATATGCCCGTAGTGCGGAAATCCTCCATCAGGCCGGAGATTATGCCGCAGAGGCAGGCATCCTGTTGACCCCGGAAGCCTTGAACCGATTCGAATGCTACCTCTGCAATACCATGGAGCAGCTTTCCCATTTATTGAAAATCGTCAACCACCCAAATGTCAAAGCCATGTTTGACACCCACCATGCCAATATGGAAGAGAAGAAATTGGGCGACGCTATACGCAGCATTGGTCCGCGTCTGGCACATTTTCATATCAGCGAAAATGATCGGGGAACTCCCGGTTCAGGCCATGTGCCATGGGATGAAACTTTCGCTGCTTTGGCCGAAATCAAGTACAAAGGTTGGTTGACCATTGAGGGCTTTACACGAAACGATCCTGATTTTGCCAATGCGATTGGGGTTTGGAGGCAGTTTTCAGAGCCTTGGGAAATGGCAGAAAGCGGGTATAAGCTTATTCGGGAAATGGGAGAAAAGCATGGTTTATAAATAGTAAAATTTCGCCTTGCAAGGCTAACCTATAAATTCAATCATAAAAATGCTGAGAATCCTTGTTTTTTGCTTTGGCATCATTTTAATAATTGATTTTCCTGGTTTTTCCCAGCTAAATCGACCCAACATCATTTTCATCCTAACAGATGATCAAAGGTGGGATGCTTTGGGATTTGCAGGGAACGATTTAATTCCTACTCCTGAAATGGACAGGCTTGCCTCAGAAGGGATATTTTTTGAAAATGCCTTTGTAACCACCCCAATATGTGCTGCGAGTAGAGCCAGTATTTTAACGGGAACTTATGAGAGAACACATGGCTATACCTTTGGGCAAGGGGAAATCAAACAACCATTTATTGACCAATCCTATCCTGCAGTGATGAGAAACGGCGGATATCATACCGGCTTTTTCGGGAAATTTGGTGTCAATTATTCCGGTTTCGAGGGGCTTTTTGATATTGGCGAGAATTACGACCGATTGGACCGCTTCAAAGATAGAAGGGGTTATTTCTATAAAATCCTCGGGATGGATACAGTTCATTTGACCCGCTATACAGGCCAAAAAGCAATTGAGTTTATCCGCCAATCTCCCCAAGAAAAGCCATTTATGCTTTCTTTGAGTTTTAGTGCCCCACATGCCCATGATCCGGCGGAAGAGCAATATTTTTGGGAGAAGGAATTTGATTCATTGTATGCATCACAACATTTTCCTGGACCTCTTTTAAGTGATCGGGAATATTTTGATGCGCAACCTCCCTATGTTCGGGAAGGTGAAAACCGTAAGCGTTGGCATTGGAGATTCGACACAGAGGAAAAATACCAAAAGAGTATGAAGGGATACTTCAGGATGATTTCGGAAATTGATCATGAAATGGGATTAATAAGAGAGGAGTTGATAAAACAGGGAAAGGATAAAAATACGGTTATCATTTTCATGAGCGACAACGGTTATTTTTTCGGAGAGCGTCAATTGGCCGGAAAGTGGTTGATGTATGATAATTCCCTCCGGGTTCCAATGATCATTTATGATCCAAGATCGACACAAAGCCGAAAAGTTAAAGACATGGTTTTGAATATTGATATCGCGCCGACACTTCTAGATCTTGCCGGTGTGGAAATTCCAAAATCCTTGCAAGGTTTAAGCCTGGCTGGGTTTTTAGAGGAAAAAAAACCTGATTTCGAACGGGATGATTTTATCTGCGAACATCTTTGGAAGGTGGATATCATAGCACCAAGCGAAGGCCTTAGAACCAAAGACTGGAAATATTTCCGTTACATCAATGACCCCCGGCATGAGGAATTATATGATTTGAAATCAGATCCTTTAGAAAAGGATAACCTAGCATTGAATCCTGTATTCCAGGAGCGATTATTGGAAATGAGGCGAAGGTTTGATGATAAGAAAAGCCAAATAAAGGATTGGCGATGATTATTGATATGATTTTTTCCTCCAACAAAGTCAAGAAATTAAAAAAATGAAGATCTGAAAGGCTAAACTTATCCTGTGCTCCACAATTTTGGATTTTCAAAAAGAATTAGTTGTCTGATAAAATCTTTGTGGAAATTAAAAAAACGGAGCCGTTTGGCCCCGTTTTTATATACATAAAGTCACCCTATTAAGACTTATTCATTTAGTCCAGCAGCTCTGGCAGCATTTATATAACCAAAACCATAAAATTCATCCTGTCCCGGTGTGCCTAGGTCAGAAGCAGATTGTAACATCCTTGATCTGACTTGGGCAGGTGTCGCTTGTCCGCCATTAGCTTGAATAATAAGCGCTGCAACTCCTGCCGCAGCGGGTGCTGACATGGAGGTACCTTGAGCCCAACCATAACTACCATTGGTTGTTCCCCTGATAGTACTAAATACCATATCAAATGCCCAGCAAGGTCTTGTAAGACTTACAAAGGTACCGTTAAGAGTACAATTGCCACCAAAACCATCAATAACCAATAATCCCGCAGAACCCCCAGGTCCGGCAAAATCAATTAATGATTTACCATGATCAGTAAAATATGACGGCTGTGAAAAATTGGTGTTTCCAAGTAACCAGCCTGTTGGACCGGTAGAACTTATGGACAATACATGCTGATTTTGAGCAGGAATTTTATACAATTCTTTTGAAACATCGTAATTGGTTGCACCATTTCCGGCTGAAGCAATTACCGTCACACCATTTTGATTGGCATATCGGGTTGCTCTGTCATAAGTTTTCTGTAGGTCTCTGAACAGATCGCGGAATTCTTTGTCCTGCCAGTTATTCCTGTAATCAATGGTTGCTCCCAAACTCATATTGATTATCTGAGCACCGGCCCCACCTTCTGATTGAGGAGTTGCAGCACGAAGAATTCCTTCTAAGATCCACTCAAATGCACCCGAGCCGTTATGAAGTGATTTCACCCCAATAATAGTGGCCTCAGGAGCAATTCCAACTACCCCTAAACCGGCAGCAGCAACAATACCTGCCACATGTGTTCCATGCCAGAAAGTACCTGTGTCTTCATTAAAATTGAATCCAGGTACAGTTGAAAAAGAGCTTGGAATGTCCAAATTTGGAGCCAGATCCTGATGAACTGAATGAAAACCGCCATCAATTACGGCTACTCTAACTCCTTCACCGGTAAATCCTCCATCCCATGCCGCAGGACCATTGATAGAGGCTGGAGCCCACTGAAAACCATCAAAGAAAGCGTCTTGATAATTAAACGGCGTTCCTATGGCGTTTGCTCCGGCGTTGGAAGTTTCTGCCACTAAATCTGCACCCATGTTCTCAGGTTCAGTTGTGTATTGAAGAATAATATCCGGGGTAACCGCCTCTAATCCTCCGATGCGTCTAGCGTTGGCCAGGAAATCAGCTGAATGTCCAACAGCCACAGCTACACCGATTTGGGGAAATGTTTTCACAATTTCACCACCAGCGCTCTTAATGCTGCTTTCCAGATTATTAGGCAAATTCTGACCACTACTGATGATCAAAAACCTTCCGGTGAAATCTCCTTGCCTCAGATTTGAAAAGTCAGTCATTTCTTGAAATTCCATCAATTCAAACTGACTGATACTTGATTTTTCGTCCAATGTAACTTCATTGGTCGGTTCCACTTGCATTAAATTACTGTCGCATCCTGCAAACAGTAAACTCACGACCACAATTAGAAGTGATAACTTTGATTTTCTCATAAAATATGTGTTTAAGTTTGTTTTGGTTATATGATTTAAAATTTTACTCTCATTTCTCCTATCGTCAATTATCCATCGATAATTCCATTGATCCAATGGTTGATCCAATGGGTAATTTTTGCAAATGTGCCGTTGGATAATTCAATTGTGATAAGGTCCCAAGATTAAATTTATCAAATCAAACAGTTAAGGTTAAACCTTGGATTTTCGGAAAATTAAAGGATACTCCCATGGTATAATTTTTCAAGCCTTGAAAAACAAAATAAAAAAAGGCCTAAGCTAAAACGCTCAGGCCTTTTTAATTTTCTAAAAAATCCTTATTTACATTCTGCGCTGAAATTATTCACTTCAGCTGTCACCTCTCCATTGGCATTTATTGTAATATGGAAAGTTGAATTAAGTTTAAAGTTCGGGGCTTTGCCCTGTCCTATAAGTAGCCAAGATTGATTACCAGTAAAATTAAATCCCTTCGATGCGTTGAAGGTTTCATTGATGGCATCATTCCACTGGTATACTGCTCCTGAGGTTTGTCCTACACCTGTTCCTTTGGCATTGATATGGAATTTATTCATCACGTTTCCACTTTTGGACTCAACAAAATTGGTAACTACATGGTACTCACCTTCAAAATCAACCAGTTCTCCACATACGTCAACTGTGCCTCCAAATGGGAATCTACCCTCACTTGATTGAGCGATCGCCTGACCGGTCAGCATTAGTCCCATTGCTGCAACAAGACTAAAAATTACTAAGTTTTTCTTCATTTTTTTTTGTTTTTTGGGTTAGAATTTGTTTAAATAAATAAAGGGTAATCGAAAATTTATGATTGATAATCAGCACTCCAATTTTTGAAGACATTTAAAAGCGCTTCACTTGATTGGCACCTTTTTCCTGAGAAAATGAAAAAAATGCCAAGGAAAAACTTACTGTATTTATTTCAAAATAGGATGAATCGAAAGTATCTTAAGAGTCATATGCCCTTTTGTTGCAATAATACTACCAATGAATTTCGGCTATTACTAGAGCTACTTATCCAATGACATCCTATTGACCGATCGGTTGATCCAGTGGCGGAATGTATAGGATTTTAACATTGGAAATTCATTCTTTTTATGATTGTATTTAATAAAAAAAAAAGGCCTAAGATAAAACACTTAGGCCCATTATGGTTCCTGAATTTCCTTATTTACAAATCGCTCTAAAATTATCAACTTCAGCTGTCAACTCGCCGTTCGCATTTATTGTGATATGGTAAGTTATATTTCCTTTAAAATTCGGAGCTTTACCTTGTCCTATAAGGGAAAAGGATCGATTAAAAGTAACATTAAATCCTTTCGCTGAATTGGAAGTTTCATTGATTGTCTCATTTACTTGATAAATTGCTCCCGATGTTTGTCCCACCCCAGTTCCTTTCAAATTGATATGGTATTTGGATGTGGTATTCCCACTATTGGAAGTAACGGAATTAGTAACTACATGGAACTCTCCTTCGATATCAACTAATTCTCCACATAAGTCAACCGATGCTAAAAAAGGAAATGTACCTTGACTTGACTGCGCATTTCCTTGACTGATAAGCATTAGCCCCATTGCCACAACAAGGCTAATTTTTACAAAGATTCTCTTCATAACTTTTGTTTTTTTGGAATTGAATTTATTTAAATTAAGGGTAATGGATAAAATCTAATTGCAGATTTCAACTTGAGAACTTAAGAGTAGTTGTGGCAGTTAGAAATTTTGTGTCTCTTGATAAGAATCTTTTAAGAGAATAAAAAATTGATCCAGGTAAGTTTGTAATAATCTTTATTTTTTAATCAATGAGATTTTCAAAAGGTCAAAATACCCACTTTTGAAAGTATGATTTTATCAAAGAATTTCGGCTATTGCAAGAGCTACTTATCCAATGATACCCTATTGACCTATCGGTTGATTCAGTGGCAGAATGTATCGAATTTTACCGTTAGATCATTCCCTGTATCATTTTATTATGATTTCAATTATATTTAGTTTAGGTATAAAACCCGGATTCGTTTCGCTCAAATATTTACTCAAAATCGTAGACCGACAATTGAAGTGATTTCAAATCATCAGCATCAAATATTCAGTGCTGTTTCAAATCAAATAATGCAAAAAAATTGAATGGATTTCTGCACTTCCCATATTGACCTTTCTAACGTGAAGATTATTTCTAGAGGGGATTCCCAGCGAATGGAGAAGTATATCCGGCAGTTTTATGAATTGATCCCTGAAAGACTGGAATTGTTAAAAAAAGCCCTTTTGGAAAAAGATAGGGTACAGATTCGTCAAATTGCCCATAAAATGGCCCCACAGTTGCAATTTTTTGGAGTAAAAGAAATCAGTTTCCCTATTAAAAGACTGGAATTAGAATATATCAGCATGCCAATTGAAGAATTACATGAATTGGTTTCAGGTATAATTGCTAAATTGGAGGATGCCATAGCCGAAGTATCTACTATCTTAAAGCATCATTTTGAATAAGGACCCAAACAAACCTGCCCACATCACTTGTGCGATCATTGATGACGATCCTTTTATCTCTGATCTCCTGATGGATAAGCTCACCCAACACTTTCCCGAGATCCAGGTGATAGCTGTTGCAACAAACGGAAAAGAAGGAATTGAGAAATTAAAGAAGTTTAAACCCAAACTCGTCTTTTTGGATGTAGAGATGAATGACATGACCGGTTTTGAAATGCTTTTTAAACTGCCGGAAATCTATTTTAAGACTATTTTTATTACCTCCTACAGTCATTATGCAATTAAAGCCATCAGGTTCAATGCTTTGGATTATTTGCTGAAGCCAATTGATCTTGAAGAGTTGAAGAATGCCATAACCCGCTTTAAGAACCAAGATAGGCAATCTTACCTTTCAGATCCCATCCATCAGGCTTTGGTGAATTTTTCTACACCAGATATAAAAGAACATGTCCTTACCCTTAATATTCAGGAAGGACAGTTGAAAATTGCACTCAAAGACATCCTCCATATTCAAGGGGACAGAAACTATAGTCAGATTTACTTGGCCAACAACAAAAAAGAGGTTGTCTCTAAAACGCTTTCAGATTTGGCCGAAATTCTGGATAGCCAATATTTCTTTAGGTGCCATAAATCCCACCTGGTAAATAGATTCCATGTGCAGTCTCTTGTCAATGATTTTTCAATTATGCTATCTTCAGGTATGACCCTCCCAATTTCCAGAAGGCGAAAACAGTCTTTCCAAGATTGGTTTTCGGAAAAAATAACATCATGAAAGGAGCGGTCTTTGTTTTTTTTATTCTCATAAATCTCCCTCTTTCGGCAAAAGAAGATGAAGATTATTTTAAAAAAATCGATTCCCTAACCTCATCTATCAATCAGGCAAGAAAATCAGAAGATTTAGAAAAAGAAATCGAGTTACTTTATGAAAGGTTTCAATTGAATACCAGAACCCTGAATCACAACCAATCCTATGTTTGGGGATTGGAATTGGAAAACTTAAAAGATCAGCACAAGAACCTGGAAATAGTCAAAAAGATAAAGCAGCCGTTTTTTTCGAGAATGGGTTGGCTTTTCAATACTTTTAGTGAATATGAAACCAGCATCGAATATTACCAAAAATCGGTAGCTATTGCTGAAAAAGAAGGGAACTTGGAGGCCAAATACAAGGACTTGGGGGCCATAGCCTTCACAAGGTTTTTGCTCGGGGACCAAGAGAAGGCACTTCATCAACTTGACAATCTGATGCAGGAGGTCTTGGCCCTTGGAAATGAAAACTTGAAGGCCGAGATCAATTATCGCTATTACACGGTTTGGGTAGAAAGTGAACCGGAAAAAGCGTTGGGCTTTGCTAGAGAGAGTTTGAATACATCCAATCCCCGAGATCTTTCCCATCGACTGACCACTGTGGGAAATTGCTTTACAAAATTGGGGGAATTGGACAGCGCATTATTCTATACCTATAAGGGCCTGGAACTGGCGAAGGAAAACCTTTTTTATACCCAGGAGTCCAATGCACTCATTTTGCTGGTGAGTATTTACTCCCAATTGGGGGATTTCCAAAAAGCATTCGAAAATTTTCAGATATACCACATGCTTGAAAATGATGCAAGGTCCTTTAGGTCCGGACTGAAACTGATGGCGATCAACCAAGAAATCCTTGAGGAAAAACTGCTGCTTCAGGAATCTCTGGCAGAGGAAAAACTCAGAAATCAAAGGGTACTACTTTGGATATTTGTATTCGTCACCTGGGTTTTGGGTTTAACTCTCTACCTGTTGTACAAAAAAATCTTACTGATCAATCAACAGAAGAAAAGAATAGAGGAAGAGAAAATCCGCGCAGAACAATCTGAACAGTATGTGGAACAGTTTCTGATCAATCTAAGTCACGAAATCCGGACGCCGATGCACGCGATTTCCGGAATGGTGAATGCCCTTTTGCGAAATCCTGAATCAAGTTTTAAAGAGGAATACATGGAAGCCATGCGCATCAGTTCAGACAATCTCCTGATTCTGATAAACGATATTTTGGACTTGGCCAAAATTGAATCCGGTAAGATGCAGTTAATCCCTGATCAATTCAAGCCAGTTCAAGTGGCTATGGGAGTTGTTAATTTGCTCAAATTCAAGGCATCGGAAAAGGGCTTGACACTTGGAGTGGATGTAGCTGAGGATTTTCCCGAAAAGATGGTTGCTGATCCTTCCCGTCTGTCCCAGGTTTTGATCAATCTAGTGGGCAATGCTATCAAATTCACAGATTCAGGTAAAATACAGCTTATCATGAGTAAAGCGGGCGAAAATGCCCGATTCGAAGTTCAGGATACGGGTATTGGAATTCCTGAAGAAAATCGCGATTTGATTTTCAAAAGTTTTGAGCAACTTGGGAAAGAAAATTCAAAAAAATATGAAGGAACAGGATTGGGACTCAGCATTTCAAAGAAGCTGATTGAACTTCAGGGCGGGACCATTTGGGTAGAAAGTGAACCGGGAAAAGGAAGTCGGTTTATTTTCGAACTTCCCATTCATAGTGAGCAAGTAAGCCTTTCTGACCCGGAAATTAATCTCCCCTTAGACCTTAAAAGTTTGGGAGAAAAGCTTAAAGGAATCCGGATATTATTGGTAGATGACGATGAGTTCAATATGATGGTAGTACAGGATGATCTTAACTTTTTTATTCCTGAGGTTTCCATTCTAGTGGCAAAAAGCGGTGAGGAGGCTTTGCAACTATTTGAAAAGAATGATTTTGATCTGGTATTGATGGATATCCAAATGCCTGGAATGGGAGGAATAGCCGCAGCAAAAAAAATGAGGGAACTGGAACAGCAAGGTAAAACCGGCAAAAGGACTCCAATAATTGCTCTAACAGCAAATATCGTTCAGTCAGAGATCAATAGGTTTATGGCTTCTGGCATGGAAGACTATATCCCAAAACCATATAAGGTTGAGGAGATTTTAGGCATCATAAGTCACTATATCAAATAGATAATCGTGAAATCTTTATAGAAAATATACCTGGCATAATATTAAAATATAGTGGAAAAATGTCTATTAACTTTTGCTCACTAACCAATCCCCTACCCGCTTATTAAAATCCTCCAGATTCTCCCAATGAAAAGCATGGCCGCTTTCAGGGTAGATATGCAATTGGGAATTGGGGATAGCTGCGGCAACTTCTTTTGTCATCCATACCGGAGTAAAAATATCTTCCGCCCCACCCAAAACAAAAGTCGGGCAGTTTACCCTTTTTAAATCCTCCAATACGGAATGGGAAACACATGCTGCAGCCTGCCCTTCCAGTCCGATCAAAGGTTGAGGATTTGGGTCCAGGGCTGCATTTTTACGGTCTTCCAACAAACCTGCATGAAAATTCTCATCATCCCATGACCGCTTGGAAAAAATCAACAATTGAATATACACACTGAATTCCTCTGGCTTGAGTCTTGCCTTACAATCACTCATGTGCTGAAAAATAGCCTTCGCCGTATTGTCACATCTGGCCCAAGGACACATCAGGACCATGGCCTTGACTCTTGTTGGAAAATGTATGGCCAACTGCTGGGCGATGATACTGCCCATCGATACGCCGACCACTTTTACTACACCCAAACCCAGATAATCCAAAACCCCAATACAATCTTGCGCCATCTGAAGGGAGGTGTATGGTCCTGCAGGTTTATCGGATTTGCCGACTCCTCTGTTGTCCACTAGAATGCAGCGGAAGGATTTAGCCCAATGGGCCACATGTTTTTCCCATACCGATCCCGGTGCTGTGATTCCCATGATCAAAAGCAAAGGTTCTCCCGAACCTCTTTCTTCGAAGTAGATATTGATTCCGTAGGTGGTGATGGTGGGCATGTTTTTCTATTTTTTTTATAATGGTCAAATATATTTTAGCCTATTCTACCAATATACAAATCAGAGATAGGAAAAATAAGATCGTAATCATTCCAGTTAAGATTACCTTCTATTAGACTGAAATTTGAAAACTTTTTTTCGTCAAGATATTTTTTAATGGAGGGATGTAAAGATTTAGATAAAAATGGTTTAAAGTCGACAAGTTTTTCATTACCATCACTGAATTTTATCCTTATCGCAAAATCTGAAAGATAATTCGCTGATTCGATCCTTAATTCTTCAAAAGCTGATTCGTGTTCCGTATAATCAATTAATATTTTCATGATAACCGTTTTGTGATTTTTTCAAATTTAACATCCTTATGATAAACGAAATAGTCAACCCATTTTTCAACTATCTTATTTGACCAAAAGGGTTAAATATATTTCCAGTATTTCAACCCTCTAATTGTACCTCAGGGGATTCCTCCTTGCGTCGGAATGAAGTCCTCTTTTTATCTTGGCTCCTCTAAATTCTCCGAGGCAAGCATTGGTTCTCGTATCTTGGCTCCCCGATTCTCGGGGCAGGCTTTGTTTCTTGGTTCTCGTTTCTCGTGTGTATCCCTGATTAGTGTTGACCGTTTTGTGATTGATTTTCATTGTTAAATATGCTCAAAACATCGCCTCTCGTCTCTCGCTTCTCGTCTCTCGCTTCTCAAATCTAAACCAGCCCCTGCACCAATACCTCATTCACCCACTTCCCATCATGCAGGGTAACAAAATCCGGGTCTTCCAAAGCTTCCTTCCCTTCATCCTCGCAGATAATCCATCCGGCATATCCGATATCTTTCAGCCATTGGGTAATGCCTAGCAAGTCCACTTTCCCATTTCCCATCAGGGCAAACTCAGGATTTCCATCCCAATCCTTGTAATGCACATGATTGATGATGGATTGGTATTCTTTCATTTTGGCAATCGGGTCCATACCGCCGTTGATGATGTGGCCCACGTCAGGGCACCAACCTGTAGCCGAGAGATCCAAACCTTCCAAAATTACTTTATAATCTTCTTCAGTTCTGGTAATGGAGGTATGGGGTGAATTGGGATGAAAACTGCTTTCCACTCCCTTTTCTTTTGCCCTTCGGGAAACTGTGTTCACTATATCCGTCAGGCTTCTTCTTCTTTGAACGAGGTCATGACGACCAGTCGGAATCTGAACGGTACAAAGAACCGAACCCGGAAATCTCTTCAACAGCTCTATGGCATTGTCTGATACTTTCCGCTCTTCTTCAGTTTCTACTTTTCCGTTCCAGTCCAATGCTAAAGCAACAGCAGCCAATTCGATCCCCTGTTCTTTGAGTTTTTCCTCCAACAAAACCGGATCTGAGAGTTTACCCATCCAGGAAAAAATGGGCTGGATTCCTGTAAAGCCCGCTTTAGAAATGATCTCGATCATATGTCCCAATTGATCCCTGTAAGTTTCTCCGTTGTTGTTCATATACCAGGTATAAACCTCAGCGCCGAATTTGAATGGTAGTTTTTTCATTTTATTGATTATTATAGGTTTGATTGTTTTTCTCTAAGTTGCTCTAAGTCTTTAATTTCAATTTCCAATGGCTCACCCAATAACCTTGAACCTGTCTCAGTAATTAAATATCCATCTTCAACCCGAATACCTCCAAAGTTCCTGTATTGAGCCAACTTTTCATAGTTAATATAATCACTGTGCAGATTTTCTGCCTGCCACTGATCGATCAGTTTAGGAATAAAATAAATCCCGGGTTCAATGGTAATTACGAAACCTTTTTCAAGTTCTTTCCCCAATCGGAGTGATTTCAGGCCAAACTGACTGCTTTTTTTAAGGTCTTCTGTGTATCCTAAATATTCCTCCCCTAAATCTTCCATATCATGGACATCCAAGCCCATCATATGACCCAAGCCACATTGGAAAAACAAAGCATGGACTCCCTGATCCACGGCTTCATCCAGATTGCCTTTCATGATTCCCAGGTCTTTTAATCCCTCTGCAAGCTTTTTGCATGCCAAGAGATGAACCTCTTTGAATCTTATCCCGGGCCTTAATGCTGCAACAGCAGTTTGATAGGCATTGAGTACGATTTGATAGATTTCTTTTTGGCTATCGGAAAAACTGGATCCAACCGGAATGGTGCGGGTAATATCCCCAGCATAATGCATGGCTGACTCTGCACCAAAATCCCCTAATAGCATTTTCCCCTCCAAGAGCGTATTTGAATAATTATGGTTATGAAGAATCTGTCCCTCAATGGTAATGATTGGAGGGAAGGAAACATTGCCGCCATGGGAAAGTGCTTCTCCGGTCACAAGTCCAAGAAGTTCATATTCTTTCATTCCGGGTTTGGCTTGTTGCATCAATTTTTTGTGCATGCTTACGCTGATATTCACCGCCTTGGATATTTCCAGGATTTCCTCATCCGACTTGATAGACCTTAAAGAGACTACTGCCTTAATAAATTCCACAGAAACCATGGAAGGGATTTCCTGAAGGGATTTGTTGAACCAACTGGCCAGTTTTTGTGAATTTTCCGGTCGATAGGGAGGTAGAAAATGGATCGGCCGATCGGACAGGGAAGCCAAAAACTCAGCAATTTCACTCTTAGGTTTGGTTTTTTCTACTCCTACCTTTATTGCCAAATCAGAAAGCGGAGGATGAAGTCCCTGCCAAATCGTTTCTTCAGTGGTCAAATTGTCCCCAAATAACATCTCTACTTCCTGATCAACATCAATTACCGCTGTAAGCCCCGGCATATCCAACCCAAAAAAATAAAGAAAAGTACTATCCTGTCTAAAGGGATACCAGTTGTCCTTGAAGTTGCTGCTGCTTTCTTCATTCCCCAAGAAAAGCAGGACTCCTGAACCCATTTTTTTCTTTAATTGAGCCCTTCGTTCTTTATAGGTAGCTGTTGAAAAGATTTTGTCCATGTTTTAATAATTGGTTTTATACTTAGGCTAAAATCGCAATTCATTTTCCTGCATTTATCGGTCATAAATAAATTCGTGAAATACTTCATTGCTCTTTCTTCCGTCCCCGGTCTTCGGTCTTCGGTCTCCCGTCTTCGGTCTCCCGTCCAATTTAAACAGCTTTTGGCCTAACCAGCAAGATAGCGTCTATTCATAATATTTATCTCCCCCCCGCCGGTAAACTTCTTAACCAGAAAGCCTTCATCGTTTCCCTGAGATGCAATGAAGTATTTTCCCTTTCATTGATTCCATGGGCCCGCATCGGGTAGGACATCATGGAGAATTGTTTGTTGAATTTGATCAATTTGTTCACCAGCATTTCGAAACTCTGGTAGTGTACATTGTCGTCAGCGGTACCATGGATGACCATCAGCTCGCCCTGTAATCTTTCTGCATAGGTGATAGGGGAACCATCAATGTATCCTTTTCCATTGTCTTCCAGCAATCCCATGTACCGCTCCTGATAGGTGGCATCATAAAGTCTTTGGTCGGACACAAAGGCCAAGGCCAATCCTGCTTTGTAAATCTCCGGAAAGCGGAACATCAAATTGAGCGTCATCTGTCCTCCTCCACTCCATCCCCAAGAACCTACCCTGCTTGGATCTATAAAATCATAGGTTTGGAGGATCTTTTCAACCGCAGCTTTTTGATCATAGGATGCCAGAATGCCTATCTGCCCATATATGGATTTGCGCCAATCTCTTCCTCTTGGTGTTTTGGTGCCACGGTTATCAATGCTGATCACCACATATCCAAATTTTGCCAGGTAGTGATGCCACAAGTCCCCATCCATCCAAGCGTCCTGAACAGTGGAACTTGCAGGTTCCCCATAGACGAAAGCGATCAGTGGATACTTTTTGCCAGGATCAAAGTCCCTCGGCCTGATCATCCATCCATCCAGAACCACATCACCGATATCCACCTTGAAAAATTCCTTGGGATTCAGACCCAAATCGGAATACTTCTGCTTTAATTCCTGATTTTCTTCCAAGACCCTGATAATTTTATGGTTTGGTAAGCTGACCAAGGAATAAACGGGAGGAGTGGTGGTATTTTGGAAGGTATGAATGGCAAATTTGGAATCAGTCGAAATTTGATAGGCATTTTGTCCTGAAAGTTCAATAGGTGTAATCCGCTCTGCTTTTCCACCTTTCTTAAGCGAACTGCGATAAAGGTATCGTTGTGTGAAATTATCCGGAGAAGCGATGTAATACACATAACCGCTGGTAGGATCTATATGACTGATGCGTTCTACATCAAATCCCCCCTCAGTTACTAATTCGACTGTTTTGCCATCTCTGGAAACTTTGTACAAATGCAACCAACCATCCCTTTCGCTGGTCCAGGTGAAAAATTTCTCCCCATCCAGCCAGCGGATATTGTCATGAATATCCAGAAAGGCCTCATCCTCCTCGACCAGAATTTTTGACAAAGCCATGGATTGGATATTTGCAGTCCAAACCGTATTGGTATTTTGGCGGCGGTTAAGCTGCTGTACCATCACTTCCTGGGAATTGGGGATAAAATCCATTCTTGCCAGGTAGTTGTTTCTGGGATCTCCCGGAAAATCAAACCACCTTGTCTCTCCTCCTGAGGCTGGAACTACACCGATTTTAACCGCTGACAAGGTACCTCCTACTTTTGGGTAGGGTAATGGAATGGGTTGTGAATAGATGGAATCAATATTATTTATTAAGTAAAAAGTACCCACGCCTTTGGTATCGGATTGCCAATAGGCAATATGCTCTCCGTCAGGGCTCCATCTGAATCCGTCTCTACAATTTAATTCTTCCTCGTATACCCAATCAAAAGTACCATTGATAATATCTTCATTACCATCGGAGGTAATTTTGACAATTTTCCCCGATTCAAGTGATTCTACGAAGATATTGTTCTGACTTACAAAGGCCACTTTACTGGCATCAGGTGAAAATTTAGCAAACATTAGGGTGGCTGAAGGGATTCCTTTACCCAATTGACTTAACTTCCTGCTTTTCAAATCCAATACCCAATAATCCCCACGGGTATGGTAGCGCCAAACTTTTCTGGTATTGGTAAAAATAAGGAGTTTGCTGTTGTCTTCTGACCAATGATAATCTGCCACAGTCAATGGTTTACTAAGCCCCGAAGGAATTAACTCTTCAGCAGAAATCAAGATTGATCTATCGCCTGAAAGTGCATCATATCTAACAATATCATCGCCTTGTATATTATTACTTTTTTCTATGCTTGAATAGCCTTTGCCGTCTTTCATCCACCGTATAGGACCAAATCGATTCTGACTGTAGATACCGTTTTTGTATATATCAGGTAAAGTAAGCTCGGATTGAGAAAATACTTCACCCACAAAAGCAATAAAAAATACAAATAGGATGTATTTCATGATGTTTTTTTAATGATTGATGATTGCCAATCCCCCAAATTCTGGAGAATAAAAGAATGATGTAATATAGTTTGTGTTTTCCAAAGCAGCAACCGTTTTTATGGTGAAACCCATGAGGTGGTTTTTTAGATTCTGACTTTTTTAAAGATTGGTAAGAATAATAAAGATGGATGACACATCATGGATAAAAACTGAAATAGGCTTCACCTTGTCACTTCGACGTCAGGAGAAGTCTATTACCCCAAGTAAGGGAATCAGATTTCTCCTGACGTCGAAATGACAAAGGGAAGGATGTTGACACCATTGAACTGAAAACCACAATCAAGGCTAAGAAAATCTTCACCTTGTCACCTCGACATAGTAGAGGTCTGCTCCCCGTCTAGATGTCATTACACTTTCTGTAAATGACAATTTTCATTACTCGGAATTACGAAGTATGTCTTGATTCCTATGTCTTAGGTCTTATGTCTTGTGTCTTATGTCTTAAATCAAATATCTTAGACCAAGGAAAATCCCCCTAACTGGCAAATACCCTGATATTCTTCTATATTTAAGTTTAAAACCAAACAATCATGAGTTATCCAAGCATTTTTAATGATGTAGTAGGCCCTGTGATGAGAGGTCCGTCAAGTTCCCATTGTGCGGCTTCTTTGAGGATAGGAAGGATTTGCCATGACTTAATGGGTGGTAGAATCTCGGAAATCGAAATTGATTTTGATCCAAACGGATCCTTGGCTACTACCCACAAAGAACAAGGTTCGGACATGGGATTATTTGGGGGCTTTTTGGGCTGGGAAGCTTATGACGAACGATTGGTTGATTCCGAAATGCATATAGGGGCTGCAGGGATCAAGGTAAAAATCAACATCAAGGACATTCAGGCCGAACATCCGAACACCTATCAGATCACACTTAAAAATCCCTGGGAAACACATCAGGTCATCGCTATTTCCACAGGAGGAGGAATGATTGAAGTCATTGAAATAGATGGGGTCAAAGTTTCCTTAGCAGGAGACAGCTTCGTGACTTTGGTGTACACTTCCGATCACCAAAAAATAAACGGTTACCTCCAACAATCAGGCATTCTTTATGAAGCGGAAATTCATAACCAAGAAGGCGCTTTTTTAGCCATGACATCACAAACATTTTTGGAGGAGGCCCTTATTGGAGAATTGAAGGCAATGGAGGAAGTCTCACAAGTCAAACAGATCAGGCCGGTGTTACCGGTTCTTACCGGAAAAAATCAAACTGTCCCATTCATTACCTGCGATGAGATGATGGCCTATAATCAGGACAAAAATTTGAGTTTATGGGAATTGGCGGTAAGATATGAAAGTATCAGGGGTAATATTTCTGAAGAAGAGGTACTTTCCAAAATGAATGATATCCGTCTAATTCTCAAAAATGCTGTTGAAACAGGTTTAAAAGGAACTCAGTTTGAAGACCGAATTTTGGGTCCTCAATCTGTAAAATTCAAGTCTATGATGGAAGACCGGAAACTGATCAGCGGGGATGTTTTGAACAGGATCATCATGTATGTTTCTGCCATCATGGAGGTCAAGAGCTCTATGGGAGTGATCGTAGCTGCCCCCACAGCAGGATCCTGTGGAGCCATGCCCGGAGCTGTTTTGGGAGTGGTGGATGCATTAGGGCTTTCAGATGAAGAGGCTGTGAAAGCCTTGATGATAGCTGGATTGATCGGTGTTTTCATTGCCGCACACTCCACCTTCGCGGCAGAAGTGGGTGGCTGTCAGGCAGAATGTGGTTCTGGCGCCACTATGGCCGCTGCTGCTATTGTTCATTTGGCAGGGGGTAATTTGAATCAAAGTATCTCTGCCGCATCAATGGCTTTGCAGAGTTCCTTGGGAATGATCTGTGATCCCATTGGCAATAGGGTTGAGGCACCTTGCCTGAACAGAAATGTCATGGCCGCTTCCAATGCCCTTTCCTGTGCCAATATGGCCCTGGCAGATTATGACCATTTGATTCCTTTGGATGAAGTCATCGAGACCATGTACGAAGTGGGTAAAAGCATTCCCAATACCTTAAGATGTACCAATTTGGGAGGTTTATCTATTACCAAGACTGCGAAAGAAATCGAAGCTAGGCTTACGCAGAAGCATTTTTATAAAAGTTGCTAAGTAGTGGGTTCGAATTATTAATTGTTAATCTGGTTTCTCTAATTATTCTTGGAAACACTTTTTTCAATAAACTGCCGGTTTAATTCATCCGAATCACCATATTCAACCCTCAGTTCTTCCAATCTGGTATGCAGACTTTTTTTGATATCAGCGTAGTTAGGATCATTGTATATACTGTTCATTTCATCGGGATCATTTTTCAGATCATACATTTCCCATTCATCCACATCATAATAAAAATGGATCAATTTATACCTGTCGGTTCTCACCCCATAGTGCCTTTTGACCATATGAGGACCCGGATATTCATAATAGTGATAATAAATGGCATCCCTCCAGGGAAGAGTACCTCCGGAAGCCAAAGTTCGCCATGATTTTCCCTGCATTTCTGATGGAATGGCTAATCCGGCGTATTCCAAAATTGTAGGTGCATGATCCAAATTCATCACCATTTCATTTACAACCGTTCCTGGCTTGATTTCCTTGGGATACCTGACCAAAAGCGGTGTACTTAGCGATTGTTCGTACATGAAGCGCTTATCATACCAGCCGTGTTCTCCCAAATAAAATCCTTGATCAGAGGTGTAAATAACAAGGGTTTTATCCAAAAGGCCCTCAGCCTCCAAATAATCGAGCACCTTTCCGATACCATCATCTACTGATTTAACCACTTTCAAATAATCCCTCAAATAGCGGTGAAACTTAAATTTCGCAAGTTCTTCTCCTGTAGGCATTTCTTTTAAGAATGCTTCATTGGTAGGGCCATAAACGTCATTCCAGGCCTGCATCTGTTCTTTTGTCATCCTGCCGAAAGGTGCTTGTAACCGGCTGGGTTCACCTGTAAATGGATTTTTTTTAAATTTCATGTCCCAGCCCCAGAACATGTCATTTAAGATTTCCATTTCCTGTTCCTTTGCTGCACGCCCTCTCCCTGAATACGCATCAAAAAAGTTATGGGGAAATTCAAATTCAATATCCTCATAAAGATTCAGGTATTTTTCTTCAGGCATCCAATTCCTATGGGGCGCTTTGGTATGGTAATTTATGGCAAATGGTTTTCCCCTATCCCAGACATTTTCCAGCCAATCTACCACAAACTCCGGGATAAGGACTTCACAATGGCCCTCAAACTTCAGCTCTTCAACCCCATTTCGGATAAATTCCGGGTTGTAATAATTGCCTTGATCGGGCAGGGTCAATGAATAATCATATCCCTGAGGTTTGCCAGAGAGGTGAATCTTCCCAATAAGGGCGGTTTCGTATCCGGCATCCCTCAACAGTTTGGGGTAAGTCATCTGACTCCAATCAAATGGACCGACATTGTCCACTTTTCCGTTCAAATGACTGTACTTACCGGTAAGCAAAACGGCACGGCTTGGTGCACAAATGGAATTGGTCACAAAACTATTTCTAAAAAGGGCTCCTTCTTTAGCCAACCGGTTCATATTTGGGAAATACACAGTGTCCAAAAGCCCCTGCCCATAAGCATGCAAAGCCTTTTGGGTATGGTCATCCGTCATGATGAACAGGATATTCGGTCTATCCTGTGCCATTGCTGTTCCTAAATGAAGAATATACAAGATGAATATTAAAAATGGTACCGTTTTATTTTTCATTTCTCTTCGCTTTATAATTGATCATTTTTAGCCACTATTCATTTTCCATACAATTCAACAAACCATCCCCACCAAAAAAAAATCGAAAAGACAAATCTCTGTATCCAACTTATTATCATCCCTATCTGTAAGAATTGATTTTAATTCAATTCAAAGGATTTTCTCCTAATTGATGAATGGTATTCTGAATCAGTCCCTCTACCTTTTCCCCTTTCTCACTCTTTAGATGGAAATCAATCTCCATTACCCAAGTAGGTTTAATATTCGGGATCGTTAGCAAGATTGATTTTTTGTCTTTGCTTAAGACTGCATTTGTTACTTCCAGTGTTTGTTCATTATAGTGTTTTGATCCGTACTTTCTGGACCTCAATAAATCCCAGGTTTTGATAGTATAGTTATTGATATCCTCCACACTGTTTGTTTCCAATTTATCAGTAAAAGTCAATTCTATACCGTCTTTTCTGATCTGCAAGCCTTTTGGGATATTCATGGGTTTTTCAGTAACCCTGATCCTATAAAGACCTCCCAATTGCGGTTGTGTAGATCCCCAAGCAGATAAGCCACACAAATACAACTGCCCATCTCCTGGATTGAAACGTCCGCGCATTACTCCAGTCGAAAATCTCGGAATAGGAAGTTCAAATATCCCGCCCTGTACTTGTTCTCCTATTTTTTCAAATGGCACTACAAATACTTTTCCGTAACCGTAGGAAAAATTCAAAAGCTGCCCGTTCAATTCTCCCCACTTTTTACTGTCCACCCACAAGAGTTCGGAAGGAGATTGATCTCTTTCCCTTTCCACCCATACCAAAGGCTGCTCCATGCCTGTGTCAGTACTGTCAGTAGGTGGGTTAAAACCGAACATATTACCATAGAATCCGCCTTCCTTGACCCAATTGATGCGGTTCATGGGATTCCAATGTCCCTCTTGGTCTGTCACTATAAAAGTGCCATCGGGATTGATACAGACTCCATTGGCTGCCCTGAATCCCTTGGCAATAATTTCAGACTTCGAGCCGTCTTTGCTGACCTTCATTAAGGTTCCGTGTTGTGGCACCAATGCCTCTCTGGCATGCCTTGCACTCTTGGCGTAATAGAAATTGCCCTCTTTATCAGTTTGAAGGCCCATGGCAAATTCATGAAAGTGATCGGTAACCTGATGGTCATTGTTGAAGCTTTCATAAAAATCAGTTTCCATGTCTCCATTGAAATCATGCAAACGGACGAGCTGATCTCTACAAGTGACAAATATTTCTTCATTGACAACTTTGATTCCCAAAGGTTGAAACAAACCGGAAGCAATCCGCTGCCAGGTGAGTTTTCCTGAATTTTTTGTAAACCCTTCGACCAACCAAACGTCTCCATCTGTAGAACAGATTACTCCCTTGTTGGGGTTCTTGAAAAAGTCAAGACCACTCAATCTGAACTGATTCTTCCATGGACTGTCAAAAGGCGGATTCATGATATCCACCTGAAAAGGACCTTCTTGCTCCCCCATTTGGATTTCGGTGATTAATTTTTGAGAATATCTTGCAGGACCTCCTTTGATGAATGAGTTCAAATCTTCTGGTGGGCTGGATGATTTGGCATATTGTGCTAACCCATTGATCCCCGGTTTAGCGATCAGTAATTTGATTTTTAAAGATTGAGAGGAAACAAGTTCCATGACGATAAACCCATCCTGATCTTTTAAAATGGCTCCTTCTCCCAATATAGCAACCGCTGTTCCTGAAGGGGCAATTCTCATTTTCAAGGATTTATCAGAAGGGTAAATGTTGAAAGTCCGTGTGAACACCAGTTGATTTTCTACTGTTTCCAGCCCAAATGTTTCCAGTATTTTCGCATTGCCCACTGTGTAGGAAATAATCACTCGATCGCCATATTGATAAAGCCCCTTGTAATGTGCCCAATCTCTGGGCAATGGCCCAAATTTCCTTTTGTCTCTGGCTGTAAACCTCGGATCATCAAAACTGTCTGTATTTGGGTTGGCCCAAGCTGGAACTACTGGATTTTCAAAATGGAGATCACCTATTGTCCTAGGGGAGATATTGTGTTTTTCATTGAACAAAATTGCCTCCCAATCAATAAAGCCCTCCCCTGTCCAAGCCCCAGCAACCCGCATTAAGTCATGGTCAAACATCATCCATGCATTACCGGCTGCTACACCGCCCCTCCCTTGATCTAATCTGACTGCAATTCCTTTGTAAGCAAAATTGGCATCTATGAGATTTTCATCGGGCAATGGAGCGGGTCCGGAAGATCTTTCCCTTGGCGGGGTAGTCAAACCTGCCATTTCATAGGTATTGATCAAAAAATTACCATAATCCATTTCTGCCCAAGGCTTGAATTCCTTTGGGGCAGGTCCAATATTTCCGCCACTTGGCAAGCTGGCCAAATAAGCTGAATCCAGATTGAAATATTGATCCGGATTCTTTTCCAATAAAAATGTCTCACGGATATAATGAATGAGATCGTATTTTTCCACGGGTGTCAAATTGACCTGTGGCGGCATGGAACCGTAACCTCTAGTCAATGTTTGGTAGATGGAAAAAGGATCACTGCCTACTTTAAATGTGTCTTTCCAGAATTTAAAAGCAGTGGGAAGAGAGCCCTCCTGTTCATGATTCCCGTGACAATTGAAGCAAATATTGTTGTAGATATGTTCTCCTGTCCTGAGGGATTCTCCATGTCTGTCGCCCCAAGCTTCAATCAATCTTTTATGATCCAGGTTTTTTTCAAATTCCGGAAGGTCTGATTCTGACAGAATAAATCCTCCAATAGCATGGGATTCGGTATTCTCACTTCTATCGCCTTGATTACAAGCTAAAATCAAAAGGAGAAAAAAGGGTAAATACAAGATTGATCTGATGCTATTCATTTTTTTTATTAGAGAAGAAAATTTCATTTCCCTTTCAATTCCTCATCTGGTATCGCCATCGTATGATTGGCCAATAGCACATACTTTCCTTTCTTTTTCACATAAGTCCTCATGAAGTGATAGGTTGTTGGGCTTGGGCCCCTGTCCACCACTGTAAATCCGCTTACTACACCCGTTTTTCCCAAAATCACCACAGTTTGATCACGGGAAACCCTCCCCTTGGTATTATCAGCCTGACCATTTTGAATCCGATTTGCCTTAGAAATTACTGCATCCTTACCATCAATCAAGCTGGCATGATTGTGTACCCAAACAAAATCTTTTGCCAGCAGATTCTCCAAAAATTCCACGTTTGACTCCAATTGTGCCTTTTCCCATCCAAGGTCCAGTTCCAAAAGTTTTTGATGGTTTTGGGTTTGTGCCATAGATGTCAATGCCAGTACGAAAAGGAAGAAAGATGTTGAGATTGTTTTTTTCATGGTTTTTTAAAGCTCGTTCAGAAATACGGAAATCATATTATCTTTTTTAATGTCTTTCTTGATTCTAGATTCTTATCCATCGTCAATGAGTCTTTACCTTAATTCCAGAGTAATAGACTTCTTCCGCCACGGCGGACTAGACCTGACGTCGAAGTGACAAGGAAAGGCCTTCTCTCAACTCATTCCTCTTCTTGTTTCTTGGCTCTTGGTTCTTGGCTCTAATAAACCTCCTCCTTCATCCTTCAAACTCACTTCTCCATAGGATGTTCCTTTAGCAATTCTGCTGGAGAATAGAACCCTTTCCTATCTGCCACTGAAGCCCGAACCTCTTTCACCTTTTCGGTCCGGATGGGGGAGGCTTGGTTGCCAAAAGAGTTTCTCACATAAGTCAGGACTGCGGCAATTTCATTGTCATTGAGCATGCCTTCATAAGGAGTCATCGGAACTTGTCCTGGATATTCTCTTCCCAATACTTCTATTGGACCTAACAACCCTTTAAGGACCAGTTTGATCAAGCGTTCCTCGCTGCCCAAAACCCAAGGCGTGCCAACAATAGGTGGGAACAAAGAGGCGGAAAGTCCCCTGCCATCGGGCTGATGACAGGTGCTACAGTAACCGTCCCTGCTATAGATCTCTTTGCCCATGTTGAACAGTTCCAGATCACCTCCAGAGAGATTGGATTTGATGTCTTCTTCTTTTTTCTCTCTGACAGATAAGTCGTTGATATGTGCAACTGCTGCTTCATGGGCATGGACCATCCAATCATCTAAAGGCATTTTCTCCGCCTCAGCCAAAACAGGTAATCCTTTATCTCGAGGCAACCATGATGCAGCCACTATGGCTTCCAATCTTACCCTGCCATGTTCATCTTTCACCGCTTCCATCAATAGTTTATCCTGGTCCTTGACCTGATGACCCATATACCTCAAGACCCTTACTGCTGCTGCCCTTGCCCGGTAATCTTTGGCCTTCAGCAATTGCTTGAGTAACTCTTGATCCACCTTATTCAATCCCCAGGTTACCCATAATGCTTCTGTTAAGTAATGTTCGTACTTGGAATCGTTTTTATCCAAACTCGCGGCCCAGGTTTTGACAGCTGAAGTGACTTCATCCACATTCCTCCCCCTCAATTCTCTCCTTGTTCTGTACCTGGCCCTGAATTCAGGTAGCTTCAAGTTATCCAATAATTCAGAGATGCTTGCTCCATCGATTTTTGCCGGAGTCACCAATGGTCTGGATGGATAAGTGATTCTGTAGACTCTTCCATGCACGTGGTCACGAAGCGGATCGCGCGCATTGTGTTGCATGTGGCCGATCAGGACATTGTGCCAATCGATAAAATACAAAGATCCATCTGGTGCAAATTCCATGTCTACGGGTCTGAAATTCCTGTCAGTTCCTTTTACAATATCATGTCTGAACTTAGTGGTGAAACCCGTTCCTTCTTCAATCATTTGGTGTTGCTTCATCCCCAAAAATCCAATGGTATTGGCAATCAACATATCCCCTTGCACCTCATCTGGAAAATGTCTGCTGGATACAAATTCCAATCCTGAAGTCGGTCGGACTCTTTGGGATTCTTCTATCAGATTTTGGGATTTATGGGTAGCTTCGCCATATCTTGGAAACACAGATCCCGGCATCATCCACCTCACATCCGGACCTGAAGTTTCGGCAAAGAAATTCTGTCCCCAATCATCAAAAGCTATACCCCATGGATTGGGAATGGCCAATTGAGCGGTTCTTTCCAAATGACTTCTGGATGGATTGAATCTATAAAAACCCCCATTAGTAGCCCTGACAGGACCATAGGATGTTTCCACATTGGTATGCAAAAATACGCCCTCGCCCATATAAATCGCCCCAGAAGGATCTGCAGCAAAAGCTGAAATCACATGGTGGGTATCGTGGTCATCAAAGCCGCTCAAAAGGATTTCAACTTTATCTGCTTTATCATCTCCATTGGTGTCAATCAGGATTTTTAGGTTTGTACCTTGGGATACATACACCCCTTCCGGAGCAATTTCAAAGCCCATCGGCAAATGAAGCCCATCGGCAAAAATCGTCTGTTTGTCTGCTTTTCCATCACCATCAGTATCTTCCAAAATGATGATTTTATCATCTGGTTTATTGTCTCCGGGTTTGTAATGCGGGTAACTCGGGCATGTGGCCACCCAAAGCCTTCCTTTGTTGTCAAAACTCATCTGAACAGGATTTGCCAAATCGGGAAATTCCACTTCAGAAGCAAAAAGATCAATTTTGTAACCTTCCGGAACCGCCAATGTGTTTAAGGCATCTTCTCCATAAAGATATTCCAAACTACCATTTTGTTGGGGGTTGAAATTGGTCTGAACAGGGGGAAGCTCTCTTGTATTTTTGTCAGCAGCAACGAGGTCCATTTTCTCACCTTTTGCCGCTTTCCAAATGGCTTCATCCCTGTTTGCAGTCATTTGTCGGATTTTTTCCAACTCAAAGGGATAATTGTCCGGCCCAAATGGATTGTACCTTCTTCCATACACATGTACCCCATTGGGGGATTTGTAATCGTTGTGCCACATCCAGTTTTTTTCCATGACCATTTCATGGATCAATTCCCGATGTTGTTCAGCTTTTGGTTTTTCTTTCCCAAAAACTTTATCTGCCAATAACACCGCTAATTTTTCATAACCCTCCTCATTCAATTGGGAACCATCAATGGTCAAAGGTTCATCGGAGGAATCATACCATTTTTTGGAAGGTTCAAAGGCATCCACAAAAAGTACTTGGTTTTTTTCTGAAACCTCCTTCATGGCCTTGGTATAGAGCGCAAGACTCTCATTTTCCTTTTTGCCATTTGGCAAATCCCTTAGACCGGAAAGGTCCTCAAATGCTATAGGTGAAATAATCGCAAGCTTGGGCGAAGACTTCCCATTATATTGTTGGCCAAGGGTATGTTTGATAAAAGCATCCAACTCGGCCTTGTAATTATCCAGCCCCTCTTTTCCCTTAAAAGATTCATTGTAGCCAAAAAATGCCAAAATAATATCTGCTTCATGCCTGCTTAACCATTCATCCGGATTTTCAAAATGTCCTTCAGAATTGGAATTATTTGCCAGTTCCGTCTGAAAATCCTCAGCCCCGGGAAATGCCCAAGGAGACACCCTTCCTGAATGCGGTCTGAAACCGGGAGTATTACCTGCATCAGCCATATTTCGGATATACAACAGACTATCAGGATACCTGACATGCATTTCTGTTTCAAATGTCCCATATTCCAACATCCGTGAGCCCAGATTATTTCCTACCAACATGATGTGTGCACCTTTTTGGAACTCCAAAGATTGATCTTGGCTACATTGAAATGCAGTCATCGAAATCAAAAATATTATTGTCATCCTGATGATGCTCTTGAGTCTGATTCCTGTGGGATATATTGTTTTCATAAGGTATAAGTAGAATGAACGATGGGTATCGGTTCAATTTGGCCCAAAATTCTAATGCCGAATATTCTTATTTAATAAGTATATGCTGTCCTGCATTATCCTGTTTGGAAATCTTTAAAAGGTATAAACAGGAAAATGAATTAGCAAATCAGAAAATGCCTATCGGTAAAAAGATTATTTGGTGAACAAAACACCGTACAGTACAGGATACTTTTTTCATAGAAACAAGGGAAAATTATAGTTGGACTATTCAATAAAATTCACTTAAATTTTCAAATGGTTTCAGAATCTTTATGGATTTGGCAGTTTTTGGGAAGACTACATCCTATGATAGTCCATTTCCCCATTAGCTTGATACTTTTTGCGGCGATTCTCGAATTATGGACAATTGGAAAGCCGGATTCCAAATTAAAACCAGGGATTAATCTCATGCTGAAAGCAGGAGTAATCAGTGGCCTTCTTGCTGTTGGTTTGGGATTATTGCTTGCTGGCAATGAGGATATTTCTGGAGATTTGCTGGATCGCCATAGATTGACAGGAATTTTAACGGGAGTTGGAAGTGTGCTGATCCTTGTTTTCCTGCAACTTTCTATCAAGCAGCAACGGTTTATCAAATGGTTTAGGGCTTCCCTATTCCTGACTTCTTTGTCAGTAATAATTACGGGCCATCTTGGCGCTTCTCTTACACATGGAGAAAATTATCTGACTGAAACATTCCCTTGGGAATCATCCAATAATTATCAGACCCCTAGTTTTGACTTGACCGGATATGGAGATATCTCTGCCGGATTAAGTCCTGAAAAGGAAATCCAACTGATCGGTGAGGTCAGAACCATTTTGGCCCATAACTGCTACAAATGCCATAGCGGTGCCAAAGTAGAAGCAGATTTAAGACTGGATTCCAAAGAAGCTGTTTTCAAAGGGGGAGAATCCGGAGAAATTCTCCAAGTTGGAAACTCCTCTTCCAGCGAGATCATCAGGAGGATTACTTTGCCAAAAAACCACAAAGATGTAATGCCTTCAAAAGGAAAACTCCTGAGTAAAGACGAAATAGCACTTTTAGGTTTTTGGATTGATCAAGGCGCGCCGTGGCCTGATGAAGCAGAAAATCCAAGCATATACCGGGTTGCCAAAATGGAACCCCGTAAACCCATTCTCCCAAAATCCAGTGAAGGTTTGGAAAACCCTATTGACTTATGGGTGGACCTGTATTTCAGAGAAAACGGAATCTCTTGGCAGCAAGCTGTGGATGACAGGACTTATCTTCGAAGAGTATATTTGGATGTGGTGGGATTGGTACCATCGCCTTCGGAGCTGGAACTTTTCTATGCGGATGAAAGACCCGACAAAAGAGATATTTGGCTTAGAAATCTCTTGGACCGCCAAGATGACTATGCCCAGCATTGGCTGACATTTTGGAATGATAACCTGAGGAATGACTACACAGGCACAGGATATATCACCAATGGCCGGTACAACATCACCGATTGGCTTTATAAGTCTCTCCAGGAAAACAAACCTTACCACCAATTTGTCAAGGAACTATTGAACCCTACGGATGAATCCAAAGGCTTTATAGAAGGCATCAGGTGGCGGGGAACAGTCAATGCCAGTCAAAGGACAGAAATGCAGGCTGCCCAAAATGTCGGCCAGGTAATTTTAGGACTGAACCTCAAATGCGCTTCCTGCCATGACAGTTTTATCTCAGATTGGAAATTGGAGGAAGCATATGCTTTTGCCAATGTTTTTGCGGACAGTACTTTGGAAGTCAGCCGTTGTGAAATCCCTACCGGAAAAATGGCAGGAACCAAAATCCTCTGGGAAGAATTGGGAGAAATTGACAGTACTGCCACACGTTCTGAAAAACTTCAGCAATTATCCGAATACCTGGTACAACCTGCCAACGGCCGCATGTACCGGACAATAGTCAACAGGATTTGGAAACAAATGATGGGCAGAGGCATGGTGGAACCTGTTGATGAAATGGACAATGAACCTTGGAGTCAGGATTTGTTGGATTGGCTGGCCTCAGAATTTGTGGACAGAAATTACGACCTCAAAGAGCTGATTTATTTGATAGCCTCATCCAGAATATACCAGTCCGGTTCCATTGGCGTAAAAAGTCCGGATCTTCTTTTTTCAGAAGATTATAAATTCACCGGTATGGTCAGGAGGAGGTTGACAGCGGAACAGTTTTCAGATGCCATCAGCCGGATTTTCTATCCTGTGTTTGATGAAAAAGAATTGAAGTATAAACCTAACCAGCTGCTGACGGAACAGAAACCAACAATTGATTTTGCCAGAGCTTCTTTGGTAGCCAACAACAGTTTTCTGACTGCCATGGGCAGACCCAATAGGGAGATTGTGTCCACAAGCAGGGACTCCCAGGCCAATCTGCTCCAATCCCTTGAACTGACAAACGGAGAAAAGCTCAATGATGTCCTTTATAAAGGGGCTGAGTTATGGAAAGAAAAATACCCATCAAGCGATGTGATTATCCAAGAGGTTTTTGTCCAAACCTTAAACAGAAAACCAAGCCAAAAAGAATTTCAGATAGCCAAAGCGGCATTGGGGGATCAACCGGAAACAGATAAAATACAGGATTTATTTTGGGCGGTTTTATTACTTCCTGAATTCCAGTTAATTTACTGAACCATGAAAAACAACCTGAACAGAAGGGATTTTCTTAAAAAAACAAGTGCAGCCACCATCGCAACTATGGGATTGGGTTCACCTATCGCAGGTCTGTTTTCTTCCTGCAATACCAGAATATCTATCCCCGCTTCAGCAGATACAGTCATATTATTGTTTATGGCCGGTGGAATGGCCCATACCGAAACCTTTGACCCCAAGAAATATACCCCTTTCAGAAAAGGGATGGAATCAAAAGAGGTCTTGAGTACTTTTCCTTCATTCCCCACGGCTTTGGATGGCATTCATTTTTCTGAAGGATTGGAGTCTATAGGGAAAATCATGGACAAAGGCACTTTGATCAGATCTTATGTTGCCGCAGACTTGGGGCATATCCTGCATACCCGGCACCAATATCATTGGCACACCTGCTATGAACCTCCGCAATCAGTGGTGGTCCCCCATATCGGTTCTTGGATAGCCAAGGAATTGGGACCGCTCAATCCGGTTATTCCCCCATTCATAAATATTGGCCAAAGATTTACAGTAGGTGAAGGTGAAGAACTGAAAGCCTTCCATAGCGCCGGGTTTTTGGGGAGTGAATTTGGACCGTTTTTGATTCCTGATCCCAGTACGGGACTGGAAAGTGTCAGACCTCCTGTGGGAATGTCCACCAGCAGGTTTGAGGCAAGGAACCAACTCTATGAAAATCTGGTCCAGGAAAGTGCTTTGGGAGAATTTGGCAGTGACTATCAAAAAGAGTCCCTCAAAAGATCCATGGAACAAGCTTATATGTTGCTGAATTCCCCGGAAGCCAAAGCCTTTGACCTCAGTTTGGAAGCCAAGGAAAGCTATGACAGTTACAATACAGGGAAATTTGGCCTTGGCTGTCTTTTGGCCAAAAGGCTGGTGGATCAAGGAGCAAGATTTATCAGTGTGACTACTGAATACGAACCTTTCTTTGGCTGGGACACCCATGACAATGGGCATACCCGATTGAAGGACATGAAAAAAATGATCGATGCTCCAATAGCCCGCTTGATCCGGGATCTGGATGAAAGTGGTAGATTAGACCGCACCTTGGTCATAGTAGCAAGCGAATTCAGCAGAGACATGCTGACGGAAGGAAGGCCTGAACTCAAAGTATTGGATCAGGTAGAGGTTCCTGACATTATCGAGGATATGAAAAATTATGGCATGCACAGGCATTTCACCGATGGTTGTTCCATTTTAATGTTTGGTGGTGGGGTAAAAAGAGGCCATGTATACGGCAGAACGGCAGATGAAAGACCCTGTAAGACAGTGGAAAAGCCCATTAAAATTGATAGTATTCACCAAACGATTTACCATGCCTTGGGCATATCACCCGACACAAACTATGAAATCGAAAAAAGACCGTTTTATACGACTCCTGATGGACACGGCAAAGCAGAATTGGAGTTGTTGGTATAATGCTAAAATCCCATAATTGGGTAATATAGCCTATGAATGGTTTTCTAATCACTTCTATTTAACTTAACTTGAAAGTCCTTTTACCAAAGAATTTAATTCAAACCACTGAAATCATAAAACCCATTAAATCCAAAAAACATGTTCACAAAACTTTCAATTGGCAAACCTCTGATTCTCATCCTTACGGTTTGTCTGGTATTATCCTGTGGAAAAAGTGAAGAGAAAACCGAACCGCTACACCCAAAATTGGAGAAATTAAAATTGATTTCCGGGTTTAAGGCTGAGCATATCTATAGTCCGGGTGAAAACGAGCAAGGATCTTGGGTAGGAATAACCTTCGATGACAAAGGAAGAATGATTGCTACGGATCAGTATGGAGCACTTTACAGGCTGGAAATACCCCCAATAGGTTCCGAAGACCTCACTCCAAAGGTTGAAAAACTCATCATTGGATCGGAAGGAGCAATCGGGATGGGTTATGCGCAAGGAGTATTGTATGCTTTCAACAGTCTTTATGTCATGGTCAATCATAACCCAAACGATGCTTTTGACAAGGGAACGGGATTATACAGAATTCAGGATACTACAGGAGACGACCAATATGACAAAATCACTTTGATCAAATCATTGAAAGGAGATCCGGGCGAACATGGACCCCACAGCATGATTTTATCTCCCGACAAACAATCCATTTATATTGTGGTAGGTAACCATATTGATGTTCCTGAAATGGATTCGTACAGATTGCCAAGAGTTTGGGATGAAGACAATCTATTTCCGGTCATCAAAGACCCCCGAGGTCATGCCAACAACAGGATGTCACCAGGAGGATGGATTGCCAAAATTGATCCTGAAGGTAATAATTGGGAATTGATCAGTGCCGGATTCAGGAATGCCTATGACATCGCTTTCAATGAAGCAGGGGATCTTTTTACCTATGATTCCGATATGGAATGGGATTTTGGTATGCCATGGTACCGACCAACCAGAATATGTCATGTCACCAGTGGCAGTGAATTTGGCTGGAGAACAGGAAATCAAAAATGGTCACCTGTTTATCCTGACAATTTACCTGCCACTTTAAATATAGGCCAAGGTTCTCCCACCAATGTCATGTTCGGTACAGGATCAAATTTTCCTGAGAAATACCGAAAAGCACTTTTTGCTTTTGACTGGAGTTTTGGGATTATTTATGCTGTGTTTTTGGAACCTTCCGGCGCAACATATTCTGCCACAGCTGAAGAATTTATTTCAGGTTCTCCCCTCCCGCTGACTGATGGGGCCATAGGTCCTGATGGTGCTATGTATTTTATGACAGGAGGAAGAAGACTTCAATCTGATGTCTATAGAATTTATTACGATGGAGAAGTTGATCAAAAAAGCACTAAAACTGAACTACCTGAAGCACATCAGATCAGAAGAAAATTAGAAGAATTCCATACAGGTGGACCAAAGGCAGGAGCTGTGGATTTCCTATGGCCTTATCTGAAACATGAGGATAGATTTGTTCAATATGCTGCTAGAATTGCCCTTGAGCATCAACCTGTAAAGGAATGGGAAAGCAAGGCTTTGACAGAAAAAGATCCTAAAACCCTCATCCAATCTATGATTGCACTCACAAGGCATGGCGACAAATACCTTCAGCCAAAAATTTTAGATGCCTTAATGACAATTGATTTTAACCAATTGAATGCTACCGAAAAAGTGAATTTGGTCAGAGCGATCGAATTGAGTCTTTTCAGACAAGGTATGCCTTCAAATGACTTAAGAAACGAAATTGTAAATTACCTGGATCCAAATTTCCCGGCCAATAACAATTATGTTGACAGGCTGTTGAGTAAGGTTTTGGTGCATTTGGATGCTCCTGCGTCTGTGGAGAAAACATTGACTTTATTGAAAGGGGCCAAAGATGATGCCGATTTCCAAAAGACTTTCACGTCTTCTTCGGATTTGATTTTGAGAAATCCACAATATGGACTGGATATCGCGGACATGTTGGCCAATGTACCGCCGGCCCAGCAATCCTATTTTGCAACGGTTCTTGGAAATGCAAAAGTCGGCTGGACACCTGAACTGAGAGAGGAATATTTCAACTGGATCCATGATGCTTTCAAATACAAGGGCGGAAGAAGTTATATTGGTTTTATTGATCGCGCAAGAAAAATGGCCTTGACACACGTCAGCGCCGATAAGTTCGAGTATTACAATGAGCTTTCGGGAGCTTCTATATTGACAGGAAGTGGGAATGATTTGATGGTTTCTGATATTCAACCACAAGGACCGGGTAAAAACTGGAAGGTGGATGAGGCTTTGGCATTGATGGATGACCTCAAAGGAAGGGATTTAGTAAAAGGCAAAGGGATGTATGCGGCCACTTTATGCCTATCCTGCCATACCATGCAGGGCGAAGGTGGAATTGTCGGACCCGACTTGACCCAATTGGGTACCAGATTTTCTCCGAAAGACATCCTGGAATCCACCATCCACCCCAATGCAGTCATCAGCGATCAATATGCAGCGACTATATTCTATCTGGCTGATGGCAGTTCGGTATTGGGCAAACTGACCAATGAAGACAAAGAGAAATATTACATTTCCCAAAATCCATTTGATCCGCAGACAATCCGGGAAATCTATAAGAAGGATGTGACAAGGAAGAAAATATCCGATATATCTGTCATGATGCCCGGTTTGATCAATAGGCTGAACGAGGAAGAATTAAAGGATTTGATGGCTTACCTGATTTCCGGAGGCAATCCAAATCATGAGGTGTATCAATAATCTGGCACCCGAGGCACGAGGGATCCCCAGAGGTTCTATTTATGTTAATTCTATCATTTACTGATCCTCGTGAGACCCTTCCAACGTCAGGGTGATGGTAGCTCCGATTTACGTCATCCTGAGTGGAGAAAATTGGCATTTACAGAAAGGGTAATGACATCAAGATGGGCGTCATCCTGAGGTACGAAGGATCTCCAGCAGTCCTATTTATGATTATATTAACCGTTTTCTGATCCCCATGAGATGCTTCTCTACGTTCAGCATGACGCTCCGGAATTCTGTCAATGGAAGGTGATAGGTACTTTCTGTGTGTCCCGTTGTCAAAGGAGAAGAGAGAGTGACAAGTAAAATTCAATTATTGATAACATTTCACGATTTATAAAAACTACATGAAGATTATACAGCTAAATCTAATCATATCATCAATTATCCTAATTGCTTCCTTAGGCTGCTCTACAAACTCAACTAAAGAAGGGAATATTGAAATCATTGAAGTTGATGGACATGAAGGGTTCATTTCAATTTTCAATGGCCAAAGTCTTGATGGCTGGGAAGGCGATACTGTTTATTGGCGCGTGGAAAATGGCATACTCACCGGGGAAATAACTCCTGAAACCATCTTGAATAACAATACCTTTTTGATTTGGGAAGGCGGTGAACTTGCTGACTTTGAACTGAAACTTGAATTCAAAATCAGTGAAAGCGGAAATTCAGGCATCAACTACAGAAGCGAAAGATTTCAAGAACTGCCTTACGCTCTGAGGGGATACCAAGCTGATATTGATGGAAAAAATTCCTATACCGGTCAGAATTACGAAGAAAGGAAACGGACCACATTAGCCTATCGGGGTCAAAAGACTGAGATTCAACCTCAGGACCCACCCGGAGAATTGAGGGATCATGTAGAAAGAAATGCTTGGAAAGGCTTATTGGTTGTTGAGAATCTAGGCGATAGGGATTCCTTGAAAAATCTGATTCAGGCAGAAGATTGGAACAGTATGCACCTCATTATCAAAGAGAATGTACTGCAACATTTTGTAAATGGAGTATTGATGAGTGAAGTAGTGGATAATGACCCAATCAATCGAAGTTCAAAAGGTCTTTTGGGTGTTCAGGTTCACGTGGGACCTCCGATGAAGGTAGAGTTTAGAAATATCTTTCTAAAAGAGAATTAATGAGCAGGATTGAGGATTTGAGGATATCAATAATTTCTCTTTTGTAAGACAAATCCTTTCAACCGATTCATCGCTACCCCCAAAGCTTGATGATTCAAACTTGATATCACCATTCTGAACAATCCTTTTTTCGAATGTCCAAATCCATTCCCGGGAGTCAAGAGAATCCCTGTTTTTTCAAAAATTTCCAACCACAATTGCTCTTGGCCATGATCGGAATTTTCCGAAAGGAATGCTGACATATCCATCCAAACAAACAGACTACCGTAGGAGGGATTAAATGGGATATGAAGTTCCCTTAAGCAACTCACTACTTTCACATAGGACTCTGTCAGAGCCTTTTGGTTGGTGGAAATATACTTTTCCATAAAATCAAGATCTTCCAAAACCTCCTGCAAAACCCATTGGGTATAATTGGAAACAGAATGGGAAAGTCCTGCATTTCGGTAGCCATTGATCAGATCCTGATTGTAGGAATGTAACAGACCTATCCTAAATCCTGAAATGCCCAAGTCTTTGGAAAAAGAATACCAAAAGTGAAGATAAGGATTTTTCCTTTGGACCATCAATTGCCCAAAGGATACAAACCTTATGGGATCGGGGTAATCAGATTTGATTTCAGGTTGATTGATATTTATTGGGGACAAACCATAAATTTCATTGACAATCAGGTGGATTTCATTTTCGATGCACCAGTCAGCCAACTGACTAAGCTGGGACTCGGAATAGATGCCTCCCGTGGGATTATCAGGAGAAGTTAAAATCAGCATCCTGAACCTGCTTCCCATGGTTTCAATCTCTTTTTTGGCTTTTTCCAATTGATCAATGGATATGGGTATCCCATCTTTCAGTTCATCAATTTCAGTATGGGTTTGTAAATCATATCGCCTTACTCCTGGAATCACTCCTATATCAGCGGTATAAACCGGATAACTTGGCGCAGGTATCACAGCGATATCCCCATGATCGGCCAATAAAAAGGTAGTCATTTCAATAACAGAGGTTGCCCCTGCGGAAAAGGCCAAAGTGTCTGCTGATATTTCCCGATGGATCAAAAATTTCGATAAAAACCTAGCGGTAGCTTCACGAAAGGATAATACTCCTATAGGATCACCATAACTTGATACCCAATCAGGGATGTTTTTTGTTTTGGTAATGGATTGAATTTTTTCCTGAAGTATTTCCCAACAGAGGTGATTTTCCGCCACATTCATTGGAAAAGCTCCATCTGGATTCCGATCGGGATGGTAACGGTTATCCATGGCTTCCTGATAGATTTCCAAATCCATTCTTGAGGGCTTTGCAGCAGCAGAAATCCCTCGGGCCGATAGGTGATTGTCTTTATGCATTGATGATAAAAGTAATAAAAAAAGCCAGCTCCGTACTGAAGCTGGCTTTAAAAACACATAGATTTCGATCAATTCTTATAGACCAAATCAAATCTGTCAAGTTCCATCACTTTGTTCCAAGCAGCGGCAAAGTCTTTGACAAACTTCTCTTTAGAATCTTCCTGGGCATAGACTTCAGCCAAAGCCCTCAATTCAGAATGGGACCCAAATATCAGATCGGCTCTGGTAGCAGTATATTTCACTTCGCCGGATTTTCTGTCTCTACCTTCAAACTTCTCTTTTGTGTCATCCGTGGCTTTCCACTCAGTGCTCATATCCAAGAGGTTTACAAAGAAGTCATTGCTCAATGCATCTCTTTTATCAGTAAAAATACCGTGGTTGGAACCGTCAAAATTTGCATTCAAAGAGCGCATCCCGCCTACAAGTACAGTCATTTCAGGAACGGTCAATGTCAAAAGCTGTGCTTTGTCCACCAACAATTCTTCTGTGGATAATGTATATCTGGTTTTCAGGTAATTTCTGAACCCGTCGGCCATGGGTTCCAATAGTTTAAAGGATTCAATATCCGTTTGCTCCTGTGTAGCATCCATTCTTCCTGGGTTGAACGGAATCTGAATTTTGTAACCTGCATTGGCAGCTGCTTTTTCAACTCCGACATTTCCGGCAAGGACAATCAGGTCAGCCATGGAAACCTTTTTGGTATTGGATTTAGCATTGAAGTCATTTTGGATTTTCTCTAAAGTAGACAAGACTTTTTGCAGTTGCTTGGGATTATTTACCTCCCAGTCTTTCTGTGGAGCCAATCTGATTCTTGCACCATTGGCACCTCCTCTTCTGTCGGAACCTCTGTACGTAGACGCAGAAGCCCAAGCCGTGGATACCATTTCATTGATGGATAATCCTGAATTCAAAATACTGGTTTTTAAACTAGCGATATCCTGCGCATTGACCAAAGTATGATTGACTGCCGGGATGGGATCTTGCCAGATCAAATCTTCCGTAGGAGCTTCAGGGCCTAAGTAGGTTGTTTTTGGACCCATATCTCTGTGGGTCAACTTAAACCAAGCCCGTGCAAAAGCCTCATTGAAGGCATCCTGATCTTCTAAAAATCTCCTGGATATTTTCTCGTACTCGGGATCAAATCTTAAAGATAAATCTGTGGTCAGCATGTAAGGTGGCTGCTTTTTGTTGGCATCAAATGCATCAGGAATAATCTTCTCCGCATCTTTTGCCACCCACTGATGTGCGCCTGCAGGACTTTTCATCAGTTCCCATTCGTATTTGAAAAGGAAAGTCAAATAGTCATGACTCCATTGTGCCGGAGTAGACGTCCAAGTTACTTCAAGACCGGAAGTAATGGCATCTTGGCCTTTACCGGATTTGTAGGTACTCTTCCAACCAAATCCCTGCTCTTCGATATCAGCTGCCTCAGGTTCAGGACCTACATTGGAAGCAGGACCTGCACCATGGGTTTTACCCAAAGTATGACCACCTGCAATCAGGGCAACTGTTTCTTCATCGTTCATCCCCATTCTGCCAAAGGTCTCACGGATATCATGTGCTGCCAAAACCGGGTCAGGATTTCCGTTAGGACCTTCCGGATTTACATAGATCAAACCCATCTGAACAGCCGCAAGTGGATTTTCCAATTCACGGTCACCGGAATAACGCTTGTCATCCAACCATTTGGTCTCCTTGCCCCAGTACACATCCAACTCCGGTTCATACACATCTTCTCTTCCCCCTGCAAATCCGAAGGTTTCAAATCCCATGGATTCCAGAGCAACATTTCCGGTCAAAACCATCAAATCCGCCCAGGAAATCTTATTCCCATATTTTTGTTTGATAGGCCAAAGCAATCTTCTGGCTTTGTCCAAGTTGCCATTGTCCGGCCAACTGTTCAATGGTGCAAAACGCTGCTGACCGGAACGGGAACCGCCGCGACCATCACCTGAACGATATGTTCCTGCACTGTGCCAGGCCATTCTGATAAACAATCCGCCATAATGTCCAAAATCTGCCGGCCACCAATCCTGAGAATCAGTCATGACGGCACGGATGTCATTTTTAAGCGCTTCATAATCCAGGCTTCTGAATTCCTCGATATAATTGAAATCCGGACCCAATGGGTTGGATAGTTCAGAATTCTGACGCAGCATGTTCAGATTCAACTGATTTGGCCACCAATCGGCATTTTGGGTAGCTATCGCATTGCTGAGACTTTTCTTGGTAGCCCCGGACCACGCTTCTACTTCAGGTTGTTCCTGTTTACAACCGGTAAGTAATGCACTTGCCAAAAGGACAAATGCCAACATAATTTTTTTCATAGTTTTCTGAGTTAGTGAAATATCGGATTAAAATACTTCTAACCAAATATACCATCTATTAAATAAAATATTACATTGATATTATCTATTGGTTATTGAGGGAATGAATATTTGATCAACGAATTCCAATTGGTAATAGCTCAAAGGACCATTTTCCCTGACTTTCAAAAAATATTTCTTCCCATGGTTCTCCTGACTTAAATATTCGGTCCTGAATAAATTTGAATTCCCCTTATCTTTGACCATCACACAAAACGAAGCAAAACATGTTCGAAGGCCCCAACTATCCCCAAACTTTGGATGAATCTCTTTTTGACGAATGGCTGGAAAAGGGTCGCTCAAGCAAAATCCCCTATGCTTACCTGATTGTCATTTGGGATGAATTGGATGGGTTATATTCTCCCGTATATGTTGAGGAGCGGAGTGAACTGCAAAAGTTTGCCCGCTATGGTCAGGCACCCGACCATCAGCTTTTGATGGCTGCTTATGACCTGTATTCTGAGACTAGGGTGATTTAAAGCGTGGCGGTTATAGGCTTCCTGTATTGATAACCAAAAATGATTCTGTGGAATATTTATTTTTCGTTTTATATTGGGTAACCTTAAAAATTGAATATCCAATCTCAGCTTTAAAGTTTAACCCTTCAAGAATCATGATTTCAAAGCATTTTATACGAAAGAAATTTATTGGCTTGGTTTACATTCTTGTATTTGCTTTTTATAATTCATTTGCCCAAAAACCCCATATCATTTTGATTGTAACCGATCAACAGCGATTTGATGCAGTAGGGTATCTTGAAGGCTCGAATATCATTACCCCAAACCTTGATCAATTGGCAGCGGAAGGTGTATATTTTACCAATGCCTACTCTTCCACGCCAAGTTGTACTCCGGCCAGGGCAGCACTGCTGACAGGGATGTCACCTTGGGGTCATGGTATGCTTGGATATGCCAAAGTTGCCCGGCAGTATCCATACGAAATGCCCGGAATGCTCAGAGATCTGGGTTATTACACCTATGGTATAGGCAAAATGCATTGGACGCCTCAAAGGACTTTACATGGATTTCATGGCACATTGGTGGATGAAAGTGGTAGAATAGAATCAGATGGCTTTATCAGTGACTACCGAACTTGGTTTAAATTGAACGCTCCCGGCCAAGATCCTGATAAAACAGGAATCTTGTGGAATGAACATAATGCAAAAGTTTATCAATTAGAGGAACATTTACATCCTGACCATTGGAAATCAGAGATGGCAGTAGAATTTTTGGAAAACTACGATTTGGATAATCCCTTGTTTTTGAAAGTTTCTTTTGCAAGGCCACATAGTCCTTATGATCCGCCTCAGCGTTTTCTGGACCTATATGAAGATCTTCCCATCAAAGCCCCTTTCGAAGGAGAATGGTCAGAAAAATTCAGAAACTTCCCAAAAGAACGGGAAGCTGCTTTTGGAGATTTTGGAGTAGATCACGCAATTCATAGCCGAAGACATTACTTTGCTTTGGTTACTTTTATTGATGAGCAAATTGGGAAAATCATGGCAGCTTTGAAAGAAAAAAACATGTATGATAACAGTCTGATTTTATTTGTTTCAGATCATGGCGACATGCTTGGTGATCATCACCATTGGAGAAAAACCTATGCCTATGAAGGTTCCTCCAAAGTACCCTTGGTGATAAAACCGCCCAAATCATTTGACTATGATACCTCATTGAAGAAACTCCCCCATCCAGTTGAAATCAGGGATATTTTGCCTACTTTTTTGGAAGCAGCTGGTGGCATTAAGCCCAATATCATGGAAGGAAGTTCACTTTTGGGGCTGTTGGCAGATCCAAACACCAAAGAATGGCGGGAATATATAGACCTGGAACATGCTTCTACTTATTCCTTTGATAATTATTGGGCTGCGCTTACAGATGGCAAGGAAAAGTATATTTGGTTTTTTTCCACAGGAGAAGAGCAGCTGTTTGACCTTGAAAAAGATCCAGGAGAAACAACAAACTTAATTTCAGATAAAGGCCATATCCCAAAACTTGAATTGTGGAGATCCAGGATGATCAGCCATTTACAGGAAAGAGGGGATGGTTTTGTGAAAGGCGGTATGTTGGTCAAGCGAACTACAAACCTTTTGTTAAGCCCCAACTATCCGGATAAAGAATGGTCAAATCAGGAAGGTTTGAAGTTTTGGCGAGAGGAAGTAGACAAGGGTTTTAAAAAGTGATGGCAAATAGATGATGTCATTTTTTCTTCGCCTATGACCAAGGACAAAAATCTTAAAGGACGGTTGAAGGCTGTTAGATAGATGTAATTCTCCAATGAATGGGGAAAATACCATCTTAATCAAATCGAACGATCCGATATAAAGGGTCGGACATACTTTCCTTTTTCTTCTGAGGAATTGATGGGATATCCAAGTTCCATTGGGGATGGTCCTATCCAATTAGTCTTTTTACCTTCCAAAGTGATTTTGTTTTTTCTTTTATCAATAGACAAATGACCAAATAAGGGCCCAGAATAGGGGCAGGTGAATTTCAAATTTGGATGTTTGTCGTGGATATGGGTTGGAAGACTCAAATGAGCGTACTGATCACCAACCCAGTGATAAGATGCGGAATTGACATTCATATTTCTTTGTTTTTTGCGGTGTTCAAACTGTTACCTTAAACCCAAATTTGACCTCAATTGAGAGCTTCGGCCCCATTTTTTCTTGGTGGAGAAGAGAATAAAATTGTTCCCTTCATCCGATCAAACATCATATTCCACATATTTAAATGTATGGGTGCCATCCTCAAAAAGTTCAAATAGCGCATAGCCTTTATTGGTAAGCTCATAGGGCTCATCATTCCACCAATTGCCACAGACGGCACCGCTGCAATGGTAATGAACATCATGGTAAACCAAAGTTTCTACCAAATGAATATGTCCACTGATACAGACTTTTACATTCTTGTGGTTATAAAACAAATTGACCAATGATTTGGCATCTGTGTGCATCCATGCCCCAGGAACAACCCAGTTGCCTGTTTTGGCATTGTCCCCATCCAAAAATGGCGTCGCTCCCAAAATGGGTATGTGCGAAATAATCATAACAGGTTTCTCAGAAGGGATGTCTTTAAGGGTTTGCTCCAACCATGCGCGTTGCTTGGAATCAAGATTGGCAGTGTACCAAGTGCCATCATCCTTCGGCTGCGTACTGTCCAAAACAATGAATTGCCAGCCATGTGACTCAAAAGTATAATATGGACTATCCATACCATGTTCTTTCAATACCCAGGCCTTACCTGGATATTTTTCTTCATGAGGCGTTTTGCCCCAGACATCATGATTACCAATACAATGATAAAATTTCAGATCCGGATAGGTTGCTCTGATTTTCCGCCATACTGCCCATTGGGCTTCGGTTTCCGCTTCAGTTTTATCCAAAGCATCCATAATCAGGTCTCCGCCATTCACAAAAAAATCAATTGATTTTTCTTTTTCAAGGATATAGTCTATGCATTTTTTCACTCCTTCTTCTGCACCTATGCCAGGTTCAATATGCATATCTGTCACATGTGCAAACCTAAGAACCGGCTTTCGTTTTGTTTCATCTTTGGCATTGGGCACTGCACAGCTTATTGGAAGCATTCCGGCACCCACAGTGCCCATGCCGAATAGTTTTAAGAGTTTTCTTCTGGATATCATCTCTGGAATTGAGTTTATTTTGCTGGGAAAATTAATCTAAGTCAAAGATAAAGGACTGATAGGCTTCGGTTCCCCAAGCAAGATGCCTTGTGCTGGGAGAGATAGCAAATAAGGGTGAAAAAGTACGGACCAAAACCCGGTTTCCCTGAAATTCCAACAATCTCAACCAACCATCTCCGCCGTTTCCATGCCACCCGCCGCCTATGGCTTGGGCATTGAAAGTCATTTGATGAACTTTTTTGCCTCCTGCATTGGTGTCTGTTCGGAATCCGACATGACCACTTTTTTGATCAGGAACTCCGATATGTCCAGAAAAGACCATTTGAATGTTTTTGGAAGGTTTTACCAATTTTTCCCAGATAGCCTTGCCATAGTTTCTATCTGTTATGGGATAATTTTCTGTTTCGATATGCTTATTGTCGCTTTCCAAATAGGAGTGTGTCAGCAAAATCACGGTATGATTCAGGTATTTTTCCTGATTGACCATTCGAATGGCCCATTGCAAATTGGACTCTCTTGGAGCAAATTCCAGTACAAGAATCAAGAATTTTCTTTCATCGGGTGCAATAAATTCATACAAAGCATTAGTTAGACCGGGCATGCCATCGTCGCCAATGGCAACTTCCCGAATCATCCTTTGATTATGGTGATTTTTTTCGATGGGGAAATATTTGTTATAAAAAGTCTGGCGGTTTTCAATATTGGCAATGCCAAAATCATGGTTTCCTGTTGTGGCGATTACAGGTACTTTTGTGTCCAAAGTTGATAATGAACGGGAAATGGCCTCCCATTGCTGCGTTCCTGTCTGATTCCCCACGATTCCATCAGGGTTTACCAGCCCATTATGCTCCACCAAATCTCCTACATGCAAAACCAACTTGATATTCAAAGGTGAAATATGCTCATCAACCCAATTTACCATTAAGTCCACAATAGGTTGGTTTCTTTTGAACTTCACATAAGTCTGGGTGTCCGGAAACAAGACCAAAGTCCAAGCGTTCTCACTTTCGAGGTTTGGTGCTACATAGGTTTTGTCTTGGGCTGAAACAGTAAATCCCAGCAACAGGAAAGACAGGCATAAGCTTAATAATCTCCTTCTTTTCACATTAGGTTTTATTTAGTATGCTTAAATATAATCTTTGAAGAAAACAAATCCATGTTTTCAGGTAAAATGAGTGTTTCTGCCCTAATCATCAAAGTCAATTTTATTTATGCAAACCTTTCCGTTGATTTTCTGAACTAACCGTTCTTTTTTGGGATAAGCCGTGTAGATTGAGGAAATTATTCCAAAATCTATTACTGCAGTTTTCAAAAGACAGGGAGAAATATAGCTTTGGATAGTCAAATATTACCAACAAACACAAAAATAACCAAACCATGTCCACCAATCGTAGAGACTTTCTGAAAACCGGAGCCACCGCAGCATTGGGGCTTTCCGGATTCACTTTTATTTCACCCAATGTCCTGGGCAAATCCATGGGCCACGTTGCCCCATCTGACAAGGTCAATCTGGCCTGTGTTGGAATCGGCAACCGGGGAAAAGAAATCATCAAGGCACTGAATAATACCTGCCTCTGTAATATTGTGGCCCTTTGTGATGTCGATATGGGTGCAGAGCAGACTTTGGAAGTCATGAATATGTTTCCTAATGCGAAAAGGTATCAGGACTTCCGAAAAATGTTTGATGACATGGGTGGAGAATTTGATGCGGTAAGCATTGCTACACCGGACTTTTCCCACTTTCCTGTGACCATGATGGCATTGGCTGAAGGAAAGCATGTGTATGTGGAAAAACCCATGGCACGCACATTCCAGGAAGTGGATCTGATGATCGCTGCAGCAAAGAAAAACCCAAAACTTGCCACTCAAATGGGCAATCAAGGACATTCAGAGGCTAACTATTTTCAATTTAAAACCTGGAAAGAAGCCGGCATAATCAAAGATGTCACAGCAATAACAGCGCACATGAACAGCAGACGTCGCTGGCATGGATGGGATCCCAATATTTCTCGATATCCTGCAAGCCAACCTGTTCCTTTCACTATGGATTGGAATGTTTGGTTGAGTCAGGCACAGCCGCATGGATACCACAAAGACTTTCATAATGGACAGTGGCGCTGCTGGTATGATTTCGGCATGGGTGCCTTGGGAGACTGGGGGGCACATATTATTGACACTGCCCATGAATTTTTGGATCTTGGCTTGCCTTATGAAGTCAATCCCGTGAAATTGAGTGGTCATAATCCTTTCTTTTTCCCTATGTCCACAACACTGGAATTTAAATTCCCTGAACGTGGGCAAATGCCTCCTTTGACCATCACCTGGTACGATGGCTTGGACAATATCCCGGCTGTGCCGGAAGGTTATGGTGTCTCCGAACTTGACCCTAACATCCCTCCACCAAGCACAGGTCAGATTCAACCTGCCAAACTCAACCCGGGAAAAATTATATACAGCAAGGATTTGATCTTTAAAGGCGGGTCACATGGAAGCACGCTGTCCATTATTCCGGAGGAGAAGGCCAAGGAATGGGAGTCCAAACTTCCTGAAGTGCCCCAAAGCCCTTCCAACCACTTTGCGAATTTCCTCAAAGCATGCAAAGGGGAGGAAAAGACAAGGTCTCCATTTGAAATTGCAGGACCGCTGAGTCAGGTATTCTGCCTGGGAGTAATGGCCCAACAAATGGGGGTAAAACTGGAATTTGACAGGGAAACAAGACAGATTATCAACAACCCGCTTGCCAATCAGGTCTTGGCAGGTATGCCTCCAAGGAAAGGTTGGGAGGAGTTTTATAGGGTTTAGTAGTTTTAGAACTTATATAATTTTTGGCCACTGGATGATTTTCGGTGGCTTTTTTTTACTACTTCTTATCCCAAATCTCATTAATCAAACTTTTAAAAGTAAAAAACCAGAATGATGGAATGAGATCATTCAAATCCAAATAGCCTAATTGGCATTGCTTCCACTGAGGGAAAATCATCATTTTTTAATAATCCTACCTTCAATTTTGGCTTGGTAAGTTGGAAATGTACTGAGATATTTTTTGATGGATTCAGTTACCAATTCATGGGTATTTTTCTTGTTCAAGGCTTTTGTGAATGCCAGGTAGCCATCTCCACCATCAGAAACAAAATTCGGCACCAAAACTTTATAAATACGGTCTTTTTGTACGCATTCACCTTGAATTTTGAGAGAAACCAGCCTATTCCCGACCGGTCTGTTCTCATCATAAATAAAAATAACACCTTTAGAAACCTGTAATATCCCATTGGTAAGGGAAGCGGCATGTTCGAATACCTCAAGAATCTGATTACCTGTTAGTTCCGCCTTGACAACTGTATTTGGAAACGGAAATGCCGAAATAATATCCCCAACGGTAACTGTCCCTGCAGGAATATCTTGACGTAATCCCCCGCTGTTTACCACTGCAAAGTCATTATCAGGAAAGGAATGTAAAATGGCATCAGCCACCATGTTACCCAATAAAGATTCTTCCCCATATGAGCGGGTTAGATTTTCAGAAACCAAGGATATTTTTTCAGCAGCGATTTTGGAGGATTTGATTTTCCATTTATCAATTACTGCCTTTGTTTTTTTATCATCTTCAATTTCATCATCAAACACAACTTGAAGCTTATTTGAATAAGAAACAATCTTATCAGTATCCGGATCATAGGTAATATCAAGTTTTCCAAGCTGAATACCCAAAGCATCTGTAGATACGATGAGGGTTTGGCCGGACAATAAAGGTTCAGGAGTGCCTTGGTGGGCATGACCGGTGATGATGATGTCAATCCCGGGAACATTTTGGGCGAGTTCAATATCCTTCTGCAGGTTTCGACTAACATCAACATTTCCGGTAGAAGATTGTCTTCCCGGAATACCTTGGTGCGCCAAGAGTATAATGATGTCTGCTTTGCCTTCCAATTCATTCAAATATTGCTTCAGATATACTTCCTCATCCCTTGCCTCCACACCTTGTATCATTTCCTCAGAAATTGTATCATAGAAGGCGAATTTGCCATGAAGTCCTATCAATCCTACTTTCACACCATTTGTCTTTAAGACCATATAGGGTTTGTTCCATAAAAGGGATGAGGTGTTTTCGAGGAATATGTTGCCATTCAAAATAGGGAAATTTGCTCTTTTGAACTGTTTGATGACATTTTCCCAACCGTGATCAAATTCATGATTACCTACCCCTGCAGCATCGATTTTCATTTTGTTCATCACATCTATGACAGCCTTACCTTCGGTGATGTAACTTATGTAGGGACCGGTAAAATAATCCCCGGCATCCAGGTAAATGGTGTTGGGGTTATTCTTTTTTTCATCCTTAACCAAAGCCGCGATATTGGCAAATCCTCCTATTGCCCGGGTCTCGCTAACCCACGGAACAATGTGAGGTTCAAGATGGGAATGCAAATCGTTGGTATATAAAATGGTGAATTTTCTAAAAAGTTGTTGTTCTGAAAATCCTTGGGCTAATGCAGAAATTGAAATGAAAAAAAACACAAAAAAATAAAGAGTCTTTTTAAGCGGAGTGAGAAATCTATTCATAACCGGAGGATTGATCTTGTTTTTTTGGAATTACTCGCATTTTAAATTGTTTTAACCTTTGCATTTCTTTGGATCGCAAGTTATGAAAAGGATTGTAATTTTGGTTTTTAAACTACAGAATGGATAGGAGAACCCATTATTCATTCGCTTGGGGTTTCTCAATTCAAAATTCTTGCTTGCTAATGTAAAAAAGTTTTAATCCCTTTTCAGTTCATTTGATATCAAAGGCAGTTATGCCTACCGACCCTAAGCCGCCTCCGAGATCCCGTTGATAAAGGTCTCCACCAAACCGAGGATTTTGGACTTGATTCTTTCTGCGATGCTTGGTTTTTTATTTGATTTTGTCGGATTTGAAGTCAATGCCTAAGAAAGCAGTATATCCGCAGGGATATTCAGTTCTTTATGGAATAATCTGGCCAAATCAAGGGTCAGCGGTTTTTTGCGGTTCAGAATCATGGACACATAACTTTTGCTTCCGACCTTGCCGATCATTTACATTACAAGCCCAAAATCACAAGAAGACCGAAAAATCAAGATCAAGGGAAAAACAAAAAAGCTGCCCATCCAGAATGTAGCAGCTTTTTTTTAGAAAATGCGGTAAGAGAATTACAATTTCAATCCAAAAGTGAAGTAAAGGGTCCTCCCCTCACCAGGCATAATACCTGGTCCCGGATAGCCGCCTGCCCTTCTGGTAAAGTACATTTCATTGGTCAGGTTATTGATTCCGGTCTTGAATATATAACGGCTTTTTATGTCGAAAGAGGCTGAAAGGTCTTGCACACTATATGCTGGAATCAAACCGACAGTAGCAGTGGAATTTGGAGTAACTGTGTTGGAAGCATCTGAAAATGCATCTCCGATATCGCTCAATTGCCAAGTTATGGAAAACTTACTATATCGATACGTTAGTCCATAACGGTTGATTCTCCTGGGTGCATTTTCTACCCGATTGCCATTGAGATTTCCCCGAACTATCTCACCATCCCTGACTGATGTCGTTTCAAAATCCCCATATCTTGCGTCCACAAATGCAAGTGAAGCAAACAGGTGTAGGTATCCAAAATTGGAAGTTTTGGTGAGGGCTGAAATAGGGTCAAACTCAACATATCCCTCAAAACCCTGGCTAACCGAATTGCCCAAGTTGGTTCTAAACTGATTGATAGCGCCATTATCATCCTGTACAGCAATGGTACCGATCCTATCCGCGTAATTCAGGTAAAAATATCCCATATCAAATTTCATCCAATCCTGAACCGCCCCACGATATCCGATGTCAAAATTGAAACCTCTTGAATCCTGCAGATTTTCATCAATAATATCTGTGGTAGCAGGAGGTGTAAGGTCAGATATCAGCACAGGCCTGTAAGCTTGGGAAAAATTTGAATAAATCTCCATCGAAGGAGTGAGCTTATATTGAGACCCTATACCCACCAAAACAAAATTCCTGATTCGATTTTGTGGAACTAATATCTGCTCTTCCTCATTGACGATATTGAATAATCCTTCCATATTGGATGAAATTCTCTCATACCTCAAGCCCGTAGTCAATAACCACTTGTCCGAAAACCGGAATACATTCTCAGCAAATACAGCTTGGTTGATATTGGTAAAATCAAAATCTCTTCTGAATACCCCACCTGAAATTAGGTCAAAGTTCATTTCTGTTCCATTATCTCCGGTCCCCAATTGCTTTCTGTCTATGAAACCGTTGAAATACCGAACTCCGGCTGCCAAGGTATTTGACTTGCCAAACAAGGAATACTCTGTGATCATCCTGAATTCTGAACCGTAGGTAGTATAGAAATCCCTGTCCACTTGCCTGTTGCCCATATCATCCTCTTGGTTTATTGGCCTCATAAAGCCGACCGAGTTTCTTTCTGCAAATGTTCCGAAAGTCTTCCAACTCAGCTTGGTGTTTTCGCTAAGGATATATTCGGCTGTCAATGCTGGGATAAACCAAGGCGTACTGAACCAATTCCTTTCTCTGGTACTTACCCTTGGATCCGTATTGAACTGTTCGTCTGTCAAACCACCAGGCTGCTGGCTTTCTGTATCCATGTAAGTCATATCCAACCCAATAATCAAACGGTTGCTGGCTGCATAGTTTACCTCCACATGGGCATGGTCTGTATTAAAATAGCTGTTTTCTCTCCAGCTATTCCCAACACGTTTTTGATAATATGCGGTATAACTCCACTTCCCCTCCGTTCCACCTAGGTAATTGAAAGTGCTGAAAAGCCCATTACTCCCCACAGTGTTTAAAGTTTCGAAAGTAAACCGGGTAGATTTATCCGGCTTTCGCATCACAAAATTCATCAATCCGCCAAACTGAGAACCATATTGAATAGATGAAGCACCACGCACTATTTCGATCTGTTCTACCACTTCCATTGGAGGAGTAAAATATGCCTCCGGGTAACCCATAGGATCAGGGGTAATGTCGTATCCATTCATCCTTACATTGAACTCCCAAGAGCGATTGGGGTTCAAACCTCTGGAAGCTACGCCCAATTGTATTCCAGAGCCATCATTCTCCCAGATGGAAATTCCCGGTGTCCTGCCAAATATCTGACGGCTATTGTTCATGGCCAGGTTGGCGTTGATCTCACCCACACGGATTACCTCATTTTTTTTCCCGGCATTGATCCGGAAGCGATCCACCTCAGGAAGACGTTCTTGCCCCATAATCCCTCTACTGACAGAGAACTCAAAAGCATCCAAGGAAAGAGGCGCCTCCTTCAGCGTGATATCCAGCTCAAGGTTTTCTGCTTCGGCTATACTAAAGGGAAGCTTTACTTCATCATATCCGAGCATATTGACCTTCAGCACATAATTTCCTTCGGGAATATCCTTCATGACGTAACCACCTGAAAGGTCAGACTGCACACCCCTAACAGTACCCTCTAGCATCAACGCCACACCGGGGACTGCTTGCTTGGTCTCATCCAATACCCTTCCTTTCAATACATTTTTTTGGGCAAATGATACATTCATCCCAATTGCCAGTACACTTACAATCGTAAAAAACAATTTCATCGTATATCTATCGAATTTATTTGGATTAATTTTAAATAAGAATACAAGATTAAGAAATGACAATTCTTTTTCAAAATTTATTTAGATCAATTCTAAAAAAAATAATGTAATTACCCTCAATCGTGATGGCAACACAATTACCTCTGTTTTTTTCCTGGAAGAATGACATCTCAAAATTGAATAACTAAATAAAAATTCAATTACGTTTTTTTGAAGCGACTGCCTTTTTGAGCGTGTAAAAAAATTGATCTAGGGCAAAAAGATCCGATCCTGTTTGTTTAAAAGATTTTTTTTCTCTAAACCATTTACGAATTTTCATTAATATATATCCTTGTAAAAGTCATGAAGTGCTTAAAATTGTAAGGAAAGAAATGAATACAACATGAAACAAGCAAGCCATTTTTTCCCTTAAGAACAGACAAACTAGCGTTTTTTTTGTTTACAATAAAAACGAATTTTGCAATCAATTCTTACCACCGATTAAAACCCTATGAAGATCATCCGAACCGCGCTTTTCCTGCTTTTTCCCCTTCTTATTTTTTCTTGTGACCCCGCATATGACCATTCTGGTTGGGATACGTCAAAGGTCCAAATCGCACGCGATGAATTTGGAGTGCCACATATTTTTGGCCATACCGATCCAGATGTCGCTTATGGTTTGGCTTGGGCACATGCCGAAGATGATTTTGAAACAATCCAAAAAACATTGCTAGCCGGGAAGCGGATGCTGGGAAGGAAATATGGCCAAGATGGAGCAGCCGTGGATTTCTTTGGACATTTACTGCAGACCATTGAAATCGCAGAGGCCAAATATGGATCAGCCTATTCAGAGGAATTCAAAGCGATTTTGGAAGCCTACGCAGCAGGAATGAATGACTTTGCATTGGCACATCCTGAAGAAGTTTTACTGAAAAAAGGCTTTCCTGTCAATACCAAAGAAATATCGGCTGCCTATATGCTCTCCCTTGCCCAGATGTCCGGAGCAGATCGTGCGGTCCAACAAATCGTCTCCGGAAAAGTAGAAACCGTACCATTTGATGCAGACCCCAAAGGCTCTAATGCCATTGCCATTCACCCTTCCCGAACGGACTCCGGTGAGGCTTTTCTGGCCATCAATTCCCATCAACCCCTAGACGGACCTGTGGCTTGGTATGAGGCGCACCTCCATTCAGAGGAAGGATGGAATATTCTTGGTGGACTTTTCCCGGGCGGAGCGATGATTTTTCACGGAGTAAATGAAAATCTTGGATGGGCACACACGGTCAATTTCCCTGATCTTTTGGATCTGTACCAATTGGACATCAATCCTGAAAATGAGGATCAATACCTAGTAGATGGAGAATGGCTGGAATTGGAAAAAGAGACGGTTTGGCTTAGGGTAAAACTTTGGAATTTGATTACGATTCCTTTTCCAAAGAAAATATGGAAAAGCATCTACGGTCCTACCTTGGTTACGGAGCAGGGAACATTTTCCATCCGTTTGGGTGCCCTGGAGCGAATCGGAGCGCCGGAGCAATGGTGGCGAATGAACAAATCCCGGAATTTTAAAGAATTCAGTGAAGCCATGTCGCGGATGGAACTGACCAGTTTCAACACGGTGTATGCAGACAAGTATGACACGATCTTTTATGTGAGCAATGGCCTGATCCCCGTCAGAGAACCATCCATTGATTTCACCGGGACAGTAGCCGGAAATACCAAAAAAGCCCTGTGGACTGGCTACCATGATTTTGAGGATCTGCCACAACAATTCAATCCTGCTTCGGGATTCCTTTTCAATACCAATCATTCCCCTTTTAGGGCAAGTGGATTGGCGGATAATTTAAATCCGGACAATTACCCGAAATCCATGAATTACCTGCTGCGAGACAATAACCGATCGACCCGCTTCAGGGAAATCATGCCCGACACGGGGACCATTTCTTATGAGCGCTTCAAAGAAATTAAGTACGATGGACAATTGCCCGAAAAATTGGCTTTCCGTACCAATATGGAATCACTTTTTGGCCTAAACCCGGGCAAATACCCCGAAATCACCAAACAGATTGAAGCCATCAACAACTGGGACAAACGCTCAGGAACTGAGAGTGAAGGTGCGGCAGTTTTTGCCTTTGTCTACTATTATTGGTGGGACAAATTTGCTGAAAATGGGAGGAGTTGGGAAACCACACTTACCGAAGAAGAATCTGTGGAAAGTCTCTTGGCTGCCAAAACCCATTTTAAAACCCATTTTGGAAAGGAATTGGTGACTTTGGGAGATTATCAAAAACTGGTAAGGGGCGACAAAGCGCTGCCTTTGCAGGGAATTGATGATGTGATTACAGCCATGCGTTCATTGCCTTGGGAAAACGGGATGAGGAAAGGAACACAGGGAGAGTCCTATATAATGATGGTCCGCTTTGGGGAAGGCCTTCCTAAGATCGAAACAATCAATGTATTCGGAGCAAGCAATGACCCTGACAGCCCCCACTTTGATGATCAGATGGAACTCTTCCTTGATCAAAAATTGAAACCGATGACTTTGGATAAGGCTGAGGTCCTGAAAGCTGCAAAAGAGATTTATAATCCGGGAGGTAAGAAGTGATTTGATTTTATTTCATAGCCATTTAGTTTACTCTTTGCCTTAAAATTTGTGTAGGTGAAGCATCTTTGAGTCTTAGAAAAGGGTTTTCTAAGTAGCGGAAGGAAAGTTGGCAAAAGATAAGGCTGAGCAAGAAAGTGGAAATGGTTTTGCCGTAAAATACCCACCAGGCTGCCTCGTGAATTCCACCGATCATTGCAAAACCTTCTGTAAATACCATAGCGGGAATATGCAAGCAATAAAGGCCATAGGTGAATTTTCCCCAATAACTTATGTTCTTGAAACTTCCGATTTTGAATAGCGATTGCTTGAAAAAGGTTTGTTCATAAATGATAAATCCAAAGAAGAGGGCAAATACCACGCGTTCCAAGATCAGGAGTGCAGGGGTAACGAAAAATTCTTTCCGAAAAAGGATCAGTAAAAATCCCACTAAGTAAATAAGCGCATTGTTTGTTCTGGAAATTGAGGGCATTTCCATCTGGCTCAAATTTCTTTTAAAGCACCACCATCCCAACCAAGAGCCTATCACCAAATCAGACATTACACTGAAGGTATGATAGAAGATCACTTCGTGTTGATCCAAGTACATTGCTCTGAACCCTAGAGAAATTAGGAGTAAAATGATAAATAAAGCAAGTCTTTGTTTTTTGAAAAAAAGCAGAAGAATTGGCCAAAACAGGTAAAATTGCTCTTCGATGGCTATTGACCACAGTACTGAAAGCGTACCAGAAACAGGCGCTCCGTTGATGATGCTATTAAAATTTCCAAGAAAAAAGATATAGTACCAAACATTTGCTGTCTCTTCAATTTCTCCCCCTACCGAATTTACAAGTGTCTGGAAAATAAAAAAGCCGAAAAGTACAGTTGTAAAATAAAGAGGCCAGATTCTTAAAGTTCTCCGCCAATAAAATCTAATGATATTGAAACTGCCCAATTGCTTTTCTTCAGAAAGTAAAAGATAGGTGATTAAAAAACCGGATAGGGTAAAGAAAAAATTAACACCTAGGTCACCGTTTTCCCATAATTTGTGAAATCCCAAATAAATAAAACTGTCTTTACCTTGTAGAGGTACTTCATAGTAACAGTGGTACATGAATACGAAGAAAAAGGCGAAAAACCTTAGTCCATCGAGGTTGGGGAAAAATACTTTTTGGTTCATTACTTATGCCGATATTTTTGGCACAAATATTCAGTGAACAATTGGGCTAAGCGTTGCAATGGATAGGATGAAACCCATTTGGCACAAAAATTTTATGGATTTGATTTGGTGTTTAGCCCTTTTAGGTATTCGGAAGGGGTTTGTCCCGTGTATTTTTTAAAAAACCGATTGAAGGTCGCTTTAGAATTAAACCCGGCATCCAATGCTATACCCAAAAGGGTAGTATACTTCACGTCTCCATTGATCAATCTTTTTTTGACCTCTTCAACCCTGTAAGAATTGACAAAATCATAAAAGTTTTTATGGTGAAACTGGTTAATGATCTGGGAAAGCTGGTTTGTAGTCATATTTAATTGATCAGCCAATTTTAAAAGGCTCAAATCCGGATCTCTATAAGGTTTTTCAGCTGACATCAAGCCTTCAAGAAGTGCCCCATGATATTTTAAATCCTCCTCTTTCAAAGCTGATTTTTGATACTTTTCAGAAACTATAAATTCTTCATTATCACTATTTTCTCTAAAAATCAAATGAGCAGATCCAACAAAAACAGGAGCTTGTCTAAATCCATAGTAACCCATAAAAACCACTAAAATACTCACTGAGATGTTAAGCAATATGTCTTCATGAGCAGGATTCAATTCAAAAAGATCAGCCTGAAAAACTAGTTGACTGAAAAATCCGATACTCCATAAAACAAGTACCAATTTAAGCGCCATAGTAAGCCATTTAACGTGATGGTTTTCAACATTGGATAAATATTCCTTAGCGAATCTCAGATTTCGTTTGATTGTTTGAATGGACCATAGACTGTAAATCAATATACTTCCAAGTTTTGCCCAAGAAAGCAGCATACGTGACAAATCAGAGAAGGGTGCAAGTGTGTTTTGATACAGATAGGGTGCAATGATTGCTACATTGAGCAAAAATGGAACAAAGTGTAAGGTTTGTTTCCAATAGAAACGCTTATTGAATAAATGTTTGGTATACAACCATAGGATGGGTCCATTTAAAAATACAGCAGCACTGCTGATTTCCAGCATCGCATCAAATTGATTGACGGAAGAAAGGTAAAAAACTATGATATGGAACAGAATCAAAGAAAACCATGCGGACAAGAACCAATCATAAATGGCTTTATTTCTTTTGCTCAACAAAAGAACAATAAAAAATGAGGTAATGGAACCGCTAAAAAAGAAGAGATTTTCCATTTACTTTGAAATTATATGAAAAGGATGAAACACAGTGCAAATATGTAAAGAACTTTAAGTTTTTACTGATTTGGTGTACAAACAGATTTAAAAATTCCTTAGACCCAGGTAAAATCGAATGATCAAAAAAACCTGTGAATAATTTTAATGTTTCATAAGCTTAGGGATTGATGAACAATTAGATAGCGTTAATTTTTTTTAACTAAAGTTATGGACAGGTCCCCTCCCAAGGATAAAAATCAAACATACCCCTCAATTCCACACCATCCAAGACGTCTCAATTTAGGACTGGATTTGTTCATTTCCGTACACATGATTAGTGTTACTTTCTTATTCAAATAATTGATTTACAGCACTTTAAAATAATGGGGACAAATCTTGAGAATGACTTTTTGTCTCCAACGAAAATTGGGAGAAAATGCTAAACCAACTAAAATTATTGAAAAAATGAAAAAAACTGTTTCGACTCAGGAAAACCTAGGTGTTTTTTCAGGTCAGATTTCGAATCTAGCCAACCTTTGGACTTTAAAAGTCAAGTCCATCAGGACCGCTTGGATGTTAAATTCTCTTATAATTCCTATAGTAGCCTTGACATCGCTTACAGGTTGCCAAGAGTCTGATGATCTTGTTCCCAAAAATCCGGTGAACGGAAGAATGGAACACCAGATAGAATTCCAGGTGATGAAGGCTAAGTATTACAGTGAAGAGGTTTATGATGGTGCAATGGCCACTCTAAACCTGACGATTTCTTTGGAAAATTTGATCGATGGCGAAAATACTATCCTTTGGGATACTGTATTTGAACTTCGCGAAATACGGGAATTTCCCGCCCCCGAAGATGCATTACTGATTCGGAAGAATATTTCGCAAATAGCCGATGCCAACGAGGTACTCCGCCTATCCAATACTGCCCGTTATTTTGATAGAAACAACAATACTTGGATGGCTGCTGAAGGAGAAATCGTACCTCGCGACTTCCGATTGGTCAAGGTGGATGTTGTGCTTTGATTTAGTCCAATTGTTTGTTTTGGATTTTTGGAAATCAGCTTTCTAATCCTAAAAAACCATTGATCTATTTACCTATAAACATTAAAGTAATGAAGCAAATAATCATCATTCTGTTTTTTCTTACACTATCTGCAGGATGTGCGCCAGCCAATCTTGCCCTGCTAGGTGATGATTGGTACGGACACCAAAAATTAGAAGTTAGTGGACGTACAGGGATTCTTATCAACCAAAAATTATTCTTTGGTGAATTTCATACACCTGAAATCCGCAGATCCTGGACCAGAGGCGGCAATAGCTATTCAGGCATAGGTTTTGGCAACTATGCCACAGGTGAGTACCTGAATATCATTGGCACGGAATACATAGAAAGGAAACAAACAATTCGGTTTGACCTTTCAGATGGAGGCTTGCGGACATCTTCGGTTTTCTGTGTTTCCAAATTCCAAGCAGCTGATCTCCTCATCGGAAATGACCGGGGAATTCTCTCTGTGGGGATTGATCTGCTTGAATTGAAAAAAGGAAACTCATCAAGCGTATACTTTGCACAGATATACACGCCAAACGCAGCCGAACCTTGGCAACTGATCCTAGACAATGACAGGGCACAGCGCCATCCCAAAACTTATGCAGGAACAATTTCAATGAGCAATGGGGATTACTACACTATCTATCCCGTATCGAGTATTCTCAGTCAAAACGGGAAGGCCCTTCAAATGCCTTTTGGCTCTATGGGTCTGGAAATTCGGGACCAGTCGGGATATCCGCTTGCAGCTGTCAACCTAGCTGATAAAGGACAGGTTTATTTTGTCCGGGGACTTGACCAAGAAGAAAGATTCCTGATGGCCAATATATGTACCGCACTTCTTTTACAGGAGTTGATTGGCTAAAATCTTTCCCTAATAGGATGCTGATCCAATCATTTTACAAACTATCAATGAATTAAATTCAATCAATAATTATTTAAAAAATCAATAAAATTTCAAAAAAAATTTAATTATGAAACCAACTATTTTAACTCGGGAAAAAGAAAGTGCCTCTACTATTATGAAATCGGCATTTTCAAAGGTGTCCTCTTTGGACAGATCACAAGGGTTTTCCAATTTCTGGAAATTTATTCTGGCTCCCATATTTCCAATTTTACTCCTTTCTTCCTGTCATCAAGATCCTGATATTGAACCAATCAGGTCTACGATTAAACACAAGGTGCTGGAAGAAGCATTTCCTGTTTATGGTTTCCATGCGTATTTGCTGGACCTAAATCAGGACGAAATCCAAGATTTTACCATTAATGTCATGTCGGTCGGATTTAATATGGGGGTGAGGCATTATTTCCAAATCAATTCGAATAGAGATGCAAGGGTGATACTCAGTGGAGATGAAATCACTCCCTTAGTATCGGGCACCTTAATCGGTCCGGAAAACACTTCTGAGGTTTCAGAATGGAGTATTTTCACTGGATCCATGATGGTTAGGACAGTTACTGAAAACCAACCGGACCAATGGTCAGGGCCTTGGGCTCCCAACAAAGACTATTTTGTTGGTCTTAGCATCAGGATTGATGGAGAATATCATTATGGCTGGGTGAAATTACAGGCAGATAAAGAATCCACGCCATGTTTGTACAGGAGTACGCTTTCCAATCGGCCCCAAATCAAACCATCAAAGCTGGTCAAAGACAATAAAACGGAGATTTGGGGAATAATTTATATTGCTTTGGGTTTGTAAAAAAAATGGATTTGTTGATTCTCATAACATCCAAAGATCAATTTTATTTCTTGGAATCTAGGGTTTGCAGATATCATATGTAGCCTGCAAGTAAAAAAAAAATGTGGATTAAACGAAAGCTTTATTGGCCACATAACCTGAAGAAAGTAAATCAAAAAGGTTTTAAATAAAAAGAGGTCGTTTCTGACCTCTTTTTTAAACCGGCTCCCCTATCAACGATAGTTGCAACCGGAATAGGGTTTATTCACTTCTGAAGGGCGTCATAAATGAGCTGAATATGGGTTGATAAATGTTTACCCAAAATTAGTTTAGGAACAATGTATTTTGTCTTAAGTGATTTTTCAATGGTGTGAAAATTATAAGTTGGCTAAATGTCAAAATTGAAATACAAGTCTATCCCCACTGTCTTCGAAGGATAAAGTATCGGAAGTCTTGGATTCGAAATACCAATCATCGTCCAATTCGTACAAAGGAGAATTTAATGGGAAATCCATTTCAAGTTCCAGTCTTCCATCATCACGAAAAACCCGGTAGGTACCACTGATATCAATACCGTTCAAAGAAGCTCTTACACTGCCATCCGTATTGAATGAAAATATATACCCTGAAAATTGGGATGTTTTATCCCTCCCATCTTCAATAAAGGTAATGATGCTTAGACCTGTTGCTGAGGTTAAAATTTCAGTTAATTCACTGCTATTCCTGACCTCAGTCGAGACTTGTGAATTATTGTCCTCCAAGAGTGCACAGGAAGACAAAAACATACCTAAAAGGTAAATAAGAGTTGGTCTTTTCATATAATTAGTTGTTTTTCAATTGATTGAAAGAGAAAATTCCCATTTTTAAACCCACTTGAAAAGTAAAAGCATTGCCGGGGGTGGGTACACCCGCTGCATTTTCAACGATATTGCCCATCACCCGATAACCGACTCCTGCATTCAACCTGGCAAATTTATGTAGGTTGACCTCCAGTAAAGCTCTTGGCTCCACAAACAGAGTTTTGGATTCATCATAATCAAAGTCTCTACCCTCATGGTCAATTTCCACCTCCATCACCCCAGCGGATAATGGAAAAGTGAAGTGAATCAATTTGTTGGAGAAGACTGTGTATTCCAAGAATCCACCGGCAGTCCATGAATCCAAGTGCGCTCTATCCGGTAAGCTATTTGCAAAAGTTTCCGGGCGGACATCATTGAGCAATTGACCAAAGAATCCCCCAAAAGTGAACTTGTCATTGAAAATCAGTCCCCCTCGGAACTGGAAAAAACCGGCAGCCTCTCGTGACAGCTGTGTCACCTGAATCCCGGGCTCTACCATTACTCCAATATTGGAAATGGTTAATTTCTCCCCAAATAAGGTCTCCTGCCTTTCTTGGGCATGTATGTAATGAGTCCCCATTACAAGTACAAACAGCATAATGATTCTTTTTTTCATAGTTATTTGATTTTAGATTTAATTCATCGGGATTACGTGCAGACCTTTAAAAATGGTTGCCTGAAAAAAAATAAAAATTTAAGGCAACCATAAAGCCTCCTTACTTCGTGATAATGCTAATATGAATCTTCCAAATTCCGGTGAATTACAAGAAGTAATCAAGCAGTGCCTTTCAAAAGATAAAAAGGCTCAACAAAGGCTTTTTGAGCTAAGCTATTCCTTATCGATGAACGTTTGTAGGCGCTATGCAAAAAACTTGGAAGAAGCGAAGTCACTAGTCAATGAAGGTATGTTGAAAGTTTTTCAACACTTGCATACCTACAATCCTGAACTATGTTTCGGAGGATGGGTGCGAAGAATCATGGTCAATACCGCGATTGACCATTTTCGAAAAATCAAAGCGTACGAGCAGCGTTTTCAGGATTTGGAAGGTGCTGATTACAGTCAAGGCTACCTTCCGACTGTATTAGATGACATCAGTGCAGAGGAATTATTGATACTGGTCCAGCAATTGCCACCAGCATATCGGGTAGTGTTTTCACTTTTTGCTGTAGAGGAATACACCCATAAAGAAATAGCAGAAAAGCTCGGTATTTCTGAAGGCACATCTAAATCAAATTACGCCAAGGCACGGGCAAAACTGCAAAAAGCCTTGACAGCATCAAAAATTTTAAATACGAACTGACATGGACAGAGAACCTGATTTCGAAAAAAAAATCAAGCAAAAGCTTGAAGAGGTCCATACCCCATATGATGAAAAAGCTTGGGAAAATTTTTCTAAAGTGCTGCATCAGGAGGAGTTTCCCATCTGGAAAAGATGGTACATGCCTTATTTATATAGTACTTTGCTTTTTATTCTAGGAGCCTGGCTACTTTATCCTTTGGACAAAACCAACGGAAATCCACCAGTTGGTCAGCCTACCTCAATTTCAAAATCCGACACCTTGGTTTTAAGAGATACAGTCTATCTGATCGATACGGTTTATGTCTACAAAACTGTCGTCATCAAGGAAGAATTTAGACAAAAATACCTTTCCAATGGCCAAGCCGGAAATTCACAGCTTTCCCTTGCCCCAATAAACAACTTTGGGCAGAATAGCTTTGATCAAATTAATGATAAAACTGAATTACCTGCGGGAACCATTTCTCAGGAAAATCCTGAGTTTTCTAACCTAAATTCTGCAACTAACCAAGTAAACAAAGATTCACTTCATAAAAGAAATCAAAATATTCAGCAGACACAGGTCTCTGAAAGTGTCCCAAATTCAAACGAAATTAAGAGCTTAAATCGGCCAACGACCATTGTAGCTCCAGCTATTGGTCCGGCAGAAACTTTCGTTATGCGAATAGAAAAAGAATTGGTCATCGGAGATACCAGTAATCTTTCAAGTACACCTTCGCAAATTTCGAATAAACCATTTTTGAATATGGAAGCGGGCCTTTCATTATTAATCCCGGTCACAAGAAATATAGATTATTATATTTCTAAGACACAAGCATTAAATTTAGGATTAGAATGGAACAATGGCTGGGGAATTTACACGGGTTTGATTAGAAACAACATCCGAGGGGAAATAGATGATGATGATATTTCGACTTTTGACGAAAATATTTTGGACCAATTGCCGGGGAGGCCAGATGATATCAATGTAATAGATGAAATTTATGTGAGTAACCGGCAGTGGTTTTTCCCACTTGAATTGCGATGGAGGAGTTTGTACTATAGTGGTTTTAGTTTTGAAAGCAGTCTGGGAATTATGGGCAATTTATTAGTCAGCCAGGGTTTTGAATACGAATTTGAAGCCGGTTTGAGTTTGGATAGTCAGTTTGAAACACTTCCGAAAAATCAATTCGCATTAAGTCATATTAAGCTTGGAGTTGGGACAAACTATCTGCTCTCAGAAAAACTCGGAATGTTTTTTAGGAGCCATTACTGGTTACCGCTTTCCGGTACAGGTTTGCTGAATAACCGTGTTCATGGCATGGAGCTGGGTGTGGGACTAAACTACTTCTTAGGTAGGTAAACGGTATTTGGTAAAGCGGATTGACATCCTGCAAATCTAAAGACAGCTGCAAGTCTCCAAGGTCTGAAATCAGAAGTAAATTATGATGAATTCCGGAATTATGCTCTTCAACTCTTCTCCAAGGATTTTCGGGGTGACCTATATAGAATTTATCAAAAGTAGCAGAATATAAAATGTAGATATAAAAGTCCATATCCTAAAAATGCAAAAAGCCCTGCATTTCTGCAAGGCTTTTGCTCCCCCTCTAGGGCTTGAACCTAGGACCCCATGATTAACAGTCATGTGCTCTAACCAACTGAGCTAAGGAGGAATATTATTTTACTTTGTCTCTTTTGACCCCTTGATTAATCCCGTACATACGGGACTCAACCAACTGAGCTAAGGAGGAATATTATTTTACTTTGTCTCTTTTGACCCCTTGATTAATCCCGTACATACGGGACTCAACCATCTGAGCTAAGGAGGAATATTATTTTACTTTGTCTCTTTTGACCCCTTGATTAATCCCGTACATACGGGACTCTAACCAACTGAGCTAAGGAGGAATATTATTTTACTTTGTCTCTTTTGACCCCTTGATTAATCCCGTACATACGGGACTCAACCAACTGAGCTAAGGAGGAATATTATTTTACTTTGTCTCTTTTGACCCCTTGATTAATCCCGTACATACGGGACTCAACCAACTGAGCTAAGGAGGAATATTATTTTACTTTGTCTCTTTTGACCCCTTGATTAATCCCGTACATACGGGACTCAACCAACTGAGCTAAGGAGGAATTTTATTACTTTGTCTCTTTTGACCCCTTGATTAATCCCGTACATACGGGACTCAACCAACTGAGCTAAGGAGGAATTTTAATTGTTTTGCCAACCCCTTTTGGTTAACGTGTCGCAAACTTAGCAGGTTGTGCCATTTTTTCCAAATGCATTTCTTAAAAATTATCGGATTTCATCCTGTAACATCAATATCAACTCTATAAATCAGTAAGTTATTTTTTAAATTTTCTTTTAACCCTCTGCTTGGACTTCCAAAGGTTTGGCCTGCTTGGACAACAGCTTATTGTAAATATAAGTTACCCCAAGCACCATCAATCCGGCAATTACCGCCAAAAACACATTATAGTAAGGCGGAGCACTCAAAGTTAGCCTAAGAAATATGGTTGCCAGTGCAAAAGAGGAATATCGGAACAGGTTGTAGTATTTGGATGTGTACCGTAAGGAAAACAACAAAATAAATACATCAGTAAAAATCAGGAGTGTGTAAAACAATTTGATACTATAAATAAACTCATGGGTCTGATAAGCAGAAATGATATCAAAAATACCCAAACCAATAAATGAAACGGTGAGGTAAATGGAAATCAGTTTTTTGATGGCAACGAAACCCCTTTGCTCCTCATAGCTTTGGGTAATGCGGATATGTCTCTGGGCACGGTAAAACAGGCCCGTGATCAGGAAAATCAAAATTGCTCCAAAGGCATCGGAAACTATCGGCAAGAGCTCATATAAAAACCCGACATCCCAAGTCAGATCACCCAAATAATGCCCAAATTCCTTAAAAGCATCTCTCAGCAACAAAAGAGAAATAATCTCAAACTGCTTTCCTACAGAATCTGCAACAGATTTGGGAATCAGGAAAATCAATCCCAAAACCTCAAATATAAGCAGCACATTGAATGCCAGTTCGATGGCAAAAAACGCAGTAAAACTCTCCCCTAAATCAAGGATATTCAAATAAGACAACAACCCGAAAAGAAGCCCGACAACAAAAAACCCTACCACAATATTACTGATCACTTTGGTCACCGGAGGGCTTTCCCAATGTTCATCCAAAATATCAAATATGTTTATTTGCCACTTAAAAAATTTCCTGATCATATTTTTTTCGGTTTCTTGAAATTAGATACTTAAAGACTATTGTTTTGTGAAATTTAATGAATGGTATTTTCAAACCATACTATTTAAAATATTTAAACACCAATCATAGGCTTTCTTAACCTTATGTATGTCAATTAGTTTCTGCATACGGTGGTTTTCATATAATTTTCTAAATTTAGGAAATCAGTAAATTATACCCTGCAACAAATATCACATCACTCACCAAAAGGTTAAAACTGAATTATGGAAAAATACACAATAACCGTCAACGGAAAGAAACAGGAAGTTACAGCCTCTGAAGATATGCCTCTGCTATGGGTACTGAGAGACCTGTTATCCATGAAAGGAACAAAATTCGGTTGCGGACAGGCTTTATGTGGTGCTTGTACAGTTTTGGTCGGTGAGGAAGCCACTCGATCCTGTAGCCTGCCTATCTCTGCTATCGGAAACCAAAATATCACCACCATAGAAGGCCTGTCCCAAGATGGGGATCACCCTTTGCAGAAAGCCTGGGTGGAGCATATTGTTCCCCAATGCGGTTATTGTCAAACAGGTCAAATCATGAATGCCGCTGCGCTGCTCAAAAGCAACCCGAATCCCTCTGAAGCAGAAATTGAAAGCGCTATGGCCGGAAATCTTTGTCGATGCGGTACTTATAACCGGATAAAAGATGCTATCATGACCGCTTCCAAATCTTAATTTTCTTGTGACCTAGACATTCAAAAGCTATGATGCCCAAATTCCCTTTCCTCAAAAACAAAGAAACTGAAAATAAAAGTAAGGTTTTTATACCTTCCAGAAGAGATTTTCTGAAGATCAGCACACTGGCGTCAGGAGGTTTTCTCTTGGGAGTCAATTTCCAATGCAGCGGCCCCAAAGGGGAGTTGGTAACATTTGCCCCTAACGTATTTATCAACATTGATTCCGATAATCAGGTGACCATTATCGCCCATAGGTCTGAAATGGGAACAGGTATCCGGACTTCACTTCCTATGATTGTGGCGGATGAATTGGGCGCTGACTGGAGTAAAGTGAAAATAGTCCAGGCAGAAGGTGATGAGGAAAAATACGGAGATCAAAACACCGATGGTTCCTATTCTGTCCGGATGTTTTACGAGCCCATGCGGAAAGCCGGGGCGACTGCACGACACATGTTGATTGCGGCAGCGGCAGAAAAATGGGGAATTGCCGTATCAGATTGCCATACAGAAAATGGACAGGTCCTTTCTTCAGGAGGAAAGAAAATCAATTTTGGAGACTTGGTCGAAGTTTTGAAAGACAAAGCAATCCCTGATGAGGCAGGTATTACCCTAAAAGAATTCTCCAGCTACAAACTTATTGGGAAGGACATCGCAATTTATGACAACAAAGCCATTGCAACCGGAAAAGCTATTTTTGGAGCTGATGTGGACCTACCCAACATGCAAGTCGCTGTGGTGAGAAGAAGCCCGGTAGTCGGGGCAAAAGTTATCTCTTATAATGATACAAAAGCAATGGCAGTCCCCGGAGTAAACCGGGTTCACAAAATTGAAGGAGCGGGAAATCCACCCGGATTGGACAAGCCTTTGGAAGGTGTTGCGGTCATTGCGGACAATACCTGGGCTGCGATGAAGGGTCGTGATGCTTTGGAAATTGAATGGGATTTGGGAGAAAACCAACAGTACAGTTCTGCAAAGCAGCTGGATGACATGCTGAAAAGCACCACAGGAAACGGACAGGTCAGGCGGGAAAGAGGGAATTTCAATTCGGCAAGACAAGGTGCCAGTCAAGTCATAGAAAGGACTTATTTAGCTCCGTTTTATGCCCATGCCACATTGGAGCCACCTGCTGCAATTGCAGATTATAGAGGAGATGGTACCTGTGAAATTTGGGCACCGACCCAGCATCCACAATGGGCAAGACAGGCTGTAGCTGATGCTATGCAATTGGATTTGGATAATGTCAAAATGAACGTCACCTTATTGGGAGGCGGATTTGGCAGAAAATCAAAACCTGATTTTATTGTAGAGGCTGCCATATTATCCAAAGCAGCCAAATCTCCTGTAAGGGTTCAATGGACCCGGGAAGATGATCTGCACCATGATTTTTACCATGCCCAAAGTGCCCAAAGAATCAGAGCCACCTTGGATAAAAACGGAAATTTTTCCGGTTGGAATCACCATACTGTCTTCCCTGCCATCGGAGCCACTGCAAGTGCAACAGAACTTCATCCTTCTAGCGGGGAATTGGAATTGGGCTGTATCGATTTCCCCTTTGAAGTGCCCAATATCCGTATCGAAACGCATGAGTCCAAAGCACATACCCGAATTGGTTGGCTCAGGTCTGTCAGCAATATCCATCATGCATTTGCCATCAGCTGTATGCTCGATGAAATAGCAGAGGCTAAAAAAATGGATCCTGTGGATTTTATTTTAAGCATTTTAGCTGAAAACAAAGACCTTGATTTTGCCGATGAAATCAAGAGTGATTTCGGGAATTACGGGGAACCTTTGGAAAAATTCCCGTGGAATACCAAAAGACTGAGAGGAGTGATAGAAAAAGTTGCCCTGGAAGCTGATTGGAAAAAAATGGTTTCTGAAGGCAAAGCTGTAGGATTTGCAGTCCATAAAAGTTTCCTCACCTATGTTGCCTGCATCGTCGAAGTGACCAAAGGCAACAATGGACAGATCATTATCCCAAATGTCCATTACGCTGTGGATTGCGGCATAGGGGTAAACACAGACCGTATCAAATCCCAATTTGAAGGAGGTGCCCAATTTGCAACAAGTTTGGCGATGACTTCTGCAATCACCCTGGAAAATGGCAAAGTTCAGCAAAACAATTTTGATGGGTATCAGATCATCCGGATGCCCCAATCCCCTAAGAAGATTCATGTGCATATAGTGGAGAGTATGGAAAAACCAACAGGGGTAGGCGAACCCCCTGTTCCTCCATACATTCCCGCCTTATGCAATGCTATTTATAAACTCACAGGTGAGAGAATTTATCAACTGCCATTGAAGGCGTAGACCCGACCTTTGGTGCGCCGCGGCCTACCGAAGGTCTTGAGGATACAAGTACGCTCTAAAGAGAACTTTGATCCTTTTTTCTAGTATTAAAACCTTCGAGGTCTGGAAATAGACCTCAAAGGTTGCGAGACTCGACCTTTGAGGTTTTTTTTTAAAACCTCGAAGGTCTTGAGGGTTGAAAGTATCCTTCTTTGCTATTCTTGAACAAAATCTCTAATTTTATTCAGAACATTTTTTTTAAACCATGAATGATATTTTTGAATCAGATCGCATTTATCACATTTACAATAGGGCAGTAGGCGAAGAAAAATTATTTCGAAATGATGATAACTACCTTTATTTCCTTCAAAAGTATCACCAGTATTTAGGTGATAAAGTAGATACGCTTGCATATTGCCTAATACCAAATCACTTTCATTTTCTTGTAAAAGTAAAGAGCAGTATCGAAAACGACTTATTTGTAAAATCCTTTTCTGATTTTCAAAATTCTTATTCAAAAAGTTTTAATAAAGCTTTTAATAGACATGGGGCCTTATTTCAAAGAAAGTTTAAGCGGAAGAAAGTAGATGCTGAGGATTACTTATCTAGGTAAATAATTTATATTCACTTGAATCCTGTAAAGCACCAGATAGCAAGAAACCATTCTGATTGGAAATACTCTTCCTTTAGAAGCTATCTCTCTCAAAAACCATCGAAGTTAAATCGGGAATTGGTTTTGGAATGGTTTGATGGATTGGAGGGATTCAAAGATTTTCATCAAGTAAATTCGAATTTATATCTGCCTGAGGAAATTACTTTTGAATAGCGGACATAGACCTTTGATCCTTTTTCTAGAATTAAAACCTTCGAGGTCTGGAAATAGACCTCAAAGGTTGCGAGTCCCGACCTTTGGTGCGCCGCGGCGTATCGAAGGTCTTGAGGTTTAGGAGTAGCCTTCATTGTTAATTTTGAACAAAATTTTTAGAACAAAACTTTCGAGGTCTGGAAAAAGACCTCAAAGGTTTATCGGACTATCATCACAATCCACATCTCCAACAACATATTGTATCCCATTTAGAAAAAACCTTAACAAGTCAGGATTTTCAAAACTTTGGGCGTTGTGTGAAGGGGAGCAGTACATGACTTTTCCTTTCCCTTGGGAGCGAATCCATGCCAGATAAGTTTTGCCTTCAGATCTCCGCTCATTTTTCCTCTGATCTTTAATCTCTGCATTGTTAAAGTAAAGCAATGGTCTAAAATCCATGTCCCCATAAGCATTGTTGTAAAAATAGGGTTCATCGACATGGTTGAATCCTTCTTTGGGAAATGATTGAACGAGCGGATGGGCCGGGTCCACCAATCTGACCTGAATGGGTTGTTGTGGTGGGTGATAGTCAAAACTGGCACCGACCAAGCGACTGAAAGCCCTGGATTTGTTTAGGGTAGTGACTGCTCCATGGACAACCATCAGTCCTCCACCCTTTTCCACATATTGAATAAGGTTGCTTTCCATTTCCAATGCCTGCTTCATCAACCGGGCGCTGTCAGCGTCTGAATCAGCCCTTAGCTTGTCCCAAAATAGGTTTCTATGATCAGATTTTGAACAGGTATTGTTTAATATCACCGCATCAAATTGCAGGAGGTTTTTGGGTTCAAACATGCTGATATCCTTACTTCCGGTAACCTCAAAGGCGCCGCTTTTTTCTGAAATTATTTTCAGCATTTCTTCAGTATGGGGGATTACCCAATGTTCAAAACCGGTATGAAGAGAAAAAACGAGGATGCTTTTCTTTTTGGTGACAGGAAAAGAAGTGCTTTCCGGGGCAATTGCATGGATTTTCTCAATCCATGCTTTATCCATTTTTACTGCAGGAAGGTCTTGGGACCTTAGTGCAATACAATAAAAGAAAAGAGCCGTTATAAGCAAAAACTTTTTCCCTGATGGTATAAAAACGTCGGTAATCATTTGAGTTTAATTAGATTTTTATAAATTGTTGAAACCTATTTCCCAATAACCTAAAAACCTATGAGATTCAAAAGACTTTTCTGTTATAGCTCATTTCTACTGATTCTCCCGGCAATGGCCTTTTCACAAAAAGTCACATTAGAAGAAACTTCCACAGGCTTTGATTTCAAGTCGGGAAATCAACTCGTATTAACTTATCAGACGACCATGGCAGGTGTTCCTGATGGAGTAAAATCCGAATTCAGTAAATCCGGTTTTATCCATCCCCTGAATTCTCCTTCTTGCCAGAGGTTGACTAGAATCCAACCACCGGACCATTACCATCATTACGGCATTTGGGGTCCTTGGACCAAAACTACCATTGAAGGTCGGGAGGTGGATTTTTGGAATTTGGGAGACGGTAAAGGCAGGGTGGATTTTGGAAAGCTTATCTCCAAGAAAGCCAATAAGGATTTTGCCGAGATAGTGGTCAGACAAAACCACATGGATCTTTTGGCTCCTTCGGGACCACAGCTGGCATTGGAGGAAGATTTGAACATTAGAGTTTGGACCAAGAAAACCGAACATTTTCTTATCGATTATACCACTACTATTTCCACACCTTTATCCTCAAGCGTCATGTTAGATGCCTACAGGTATGGCGGAGGAATCGGCTTCAGGGCAACTGAAATTTGGGATCCTTCGAACAGTACCATTTCGACTTCGGAGGGCTTAGACCGGAAAGGCGCAGACGGAAGTTTTGCCAAATGGGTGATAGTACAAGGTGTGAGTGATGCTGCATCAGGAAGAAGCGGCATTTTATTTCTCAGCCATCCTAGCAACAGGTCGCATCCTGAACCAATGCGGGTTTGGCCTGAAGACTCCAACGATGGTAAAGAAAATGTCTTTATAGAATTTTGTCCGATCAGACACGAATCTTGGGAGATCCTTCCTGGAAAAAAATACACCCTAAAATACAGAATGGTAGTTTTTGATGGGGAGTTGTCAACAAATGAAGCCGAAAATTATTGGAAGGAATTTTCCAAAAAATAACCAAGTACCAAACCTAAAAATCTCATGAAAAGAAGAAAATTTATAAAAACGACCAGCATGGCCACAACTATCCTCGGATTCCCTACCATTGTTCCGGCTTCTGTTTTTGGAAAAAATGCACCAAGTAATAAAATCAATATTGGCCAGATTGGCTGTGGAAGGATCGCTCGGGAACACGACCTTCCCGGGACTTGGCAACATGATGTGGCCCGGATTGTGGCTGTGTCGGATGTGGACAGCAAAAGAATGAGAGAGGGTAAGGAATTGGTGGAAAAGTATTATACAGAAAAAATGGGTACGCCTTACCTCAATGTCAAACAATACGGTGATTATCATGAGATGCTTGCTGATAAAGACATTGATGCTGTAATCATCAGTACACCCGACCATTGGCATTCACAGCCAGCCATGGAGGCTGCACTGGCCGGAAAGCACATCTATTTACAAAAACCCACCTCCTTGACCATCAAAGAGGGCAGACAATTGGTAGAAGTAGTCAACAAAACCGGGGTAGTTCTCCAACTCGGAACCCAGCAGCGGTCCAGTGAGCAATTTAGGATTGCAGCTGAATTGGTCAGGAATGGAAGAATCGGAAAGTTGCATACTGTCAGGATTGGACTTCCCGGTGACCCTTCAGGACCTGAAGCACCTGCCATGCCCATACCTTCCAACCTTAATTTTGATATGTGGCTGGGATCCACTCCTGAAGTTCCTTATACAGAAATAGGCGTACATCCTCAGCATGATTACAGTCGCCCCGGTTGGCTTAGACTAGAAAATTACGGTGCGGGAATGATCACAGGATGGGGACAGCATCACTTTGATTCTGCTGCTTGGGGCATGGATACCGAACTTACAGGCCCAAGGTTTATCGAAGCTGTTGCAGAGTTTCCTCGATCCGGATTGTGGAATGTCCACGGCGACTTTATGGTCAAGGCAGAGTATGACAATGGCATCACAATGTTCACGAGTGGAGGCTATCCCAATGGAATCCGCTATGAAGGATCTGAGGGATGGGTCTGGGTTTCAAGAGGAAGTTACACCGCTTCTGCAAGCGATCCGGTTGCTCAAGGAAACAATGCCAAAGCTTTGGATGCTTCAGACCCGAAAATTCTCCAATCGGTAATCGGACCAGGAGAAATCCATTTGTACCAAAGTGAAGAGCATCACGGCAATTGGCTGGATTGTATCCAATCCGGAAAAGAACCACTTTCGCCAGCTGAGATCGGTCACCGTGCATGCTCAGTCTGCTTGGTCAGCCATGTTGCAATGAAAGTGGGAAGGAAATTGGAATGGGATCCAAAAGCAGAAAGATTTGTCAATGACGATGAGGCAAACTCCCATCTTAGCAGACCTCAACGCGCACCCTATGGAACTGATTATGTCAAAATCTAATCGGATGAAAAAGCGTTTTCCCACCATTTCATTTTTTGCTTTTTTTATTTATTTCCAATTCTGTACCGCTCCAAAAAATGAAACCATGAACCGACAGGATAAGGACAAAGTAATCATCATGAGTCTGGATCCCGGTCATTTCCATGCCGGGCTCATCCACAAAACCATGTACCCACAGGTTGATTCGACTGTTTATGTTTTTGCACCTGAAGGTGCAGAATTGGATGATTATATCAAGAGGATTGAAGGTTACAACTCACGTGAAGAATCCCCGACCGCATGGAACATTGAAGTCCAAAAAGGCGAAGATTTTTTAGCGAAAATGATTTCTGAAAAACCCGGTAATGTCATGGTAGTTGCCGGAAAAAATGACCAAAAAATCGATTATATCAATGCAGCTATTGCCAATGGCATACATGTCTATGCTGACAAACCATTGGTCATCAATCAGGAAGGTTTTCAAAAATTGGTTATAGCCTTTGAAGCAGCTTCTCAAAAGAATTTGCTTTTGTATGACATCATGACGGAGCGGTTTGAAATTGCTTCCTTGCTTCAGCGTGAACTTTCCATACTACCGGAGGTTTTTGGAGAATTGGAAACAGGAACCCTAGAAAATCCTGCAATATCCAAAGAAAGCGTACATCATTTTTTCAAGTATGTTTCCGGTAATCCTTTGGTCCGACCGGATTGGTTTTTTGATGTGCGCAAAGAAGGGGAAGGTATTGTCGATGTGACCACACATTTGGTGGATTTGATCCAATGGGAGGCCTTTCCGGAGGTGATTTTAGACACAACAGATGTACAGATGTTGACAGCCAAAAGATGGCCTACTCCTTTGACTTTGGATGAGTTTACCAAAGTCACCCGTAAGCAAGAGTTTCCGGAGTCTTTGGAAAAAGATCTGAAAGACGGAAACCTTGAAGTATTTTGCAATGGAGAAATGAATTATACGCTGAAAGGCAAACATGCCAAAGTCAGCGTCATCTGGAATTTTGAGGCGCCGGAGGGTGCCGGAGATACGCATTACAGCATGATGCGAGGTGCCAAAGCAAACCTCATTATCCGGCAGGGAAAAGAAGAAAACTTCAAACCGACTTTGTATGTGGCCCTGTTGGAAGGCCAAGAAAAAGCACTCGAAAATGCGATAGCGTCAACCCTTCAAGTCAAATACCCCGGGCTTGGACTTCAAAAACAAGAAAATGGAGAATACCTCGTAGTCATTCCTGACAGCTACCATATCGGGCATGAAGCGCATTTTGGGCAGGTCACGGAGAAGTTTTTAGAATATTATAAATCAGGAACAATGCCTGAATGGGAAATTCCCAATATGATTGTGAAGTACTATACTACTACAAAAGCCTTGGAAATGGCCAATTCCTATTAATGGTCTATTTTTTTATTCCTATTGGTTCTTGATTCTTGGCTCTAGGTTCTTGATCCTAGATCTTGTACATATTAGATGTCTCATCCGATGGCTATCGGATCCGACATGACAAGGAAAAGTTAAATTTATTTTTTGACATCTTCTTATTTGAGATCATTTTCTTGGTTGTTGGTTCTTGGCTCTCCTTTCTAAATTCTCAAGTTTCAAGGTAACCGCATCAAGAGATTGCCACTTCGCACGAAGGATTATTCTAAGTATAACAGTGAATGTAGTGCTCCTCGCAATGACGCGCCAACCTTTTTCTTGGTTCTTTGCTCTTGTTTCTTGGCTCTTGTCTCTTGTCTCTTGGTTCTTGATTTTTGGCTCCCCTGTCTCACGTCAAGAGTCACTTGTCTCTCTCAAATCACCATAAAAAAGAATATCAATGCTACGGCCAAAACCAGAATCATTTTCTTTGCCTTGTCCTTCAATTCCACTTCCACTTTCCTTTTTCTCAGCACCATCACTGCAATACTCAATCCAAAAAACTGAAGCAGAATGCCAATCCCATTGATTGGACCCATGGGGATATTCAAAAACTGAAAATATTTGTTGAAAAGTGGAATCAGGCAAATCACTATTCCTGTCGCTCCAAACAAGAAAGAGCGCTGGAGCAACAAGTTTGTATCTTTATCAATCCACTTCATCTTAGCTGAATTTATTTTTCCTATTCATTAAATAATCTTCCATTTCGGCAAGGGATAAGGCATTGAAAGTCATATCTGTGGTCAGACCTCCTTTTCTTCCGACCAAAACCCCATACCGCATGTCTGCATAGCCTTCCATTTCATGGGCATCAGGATTGATGGACAACCTGACTCCTTTTTCCATAGCATATTGTATCCATCTCCAGTCGAGGTCCAGTCGCCAGGGGTTGGCATTGATTTCAATGATTACATTGAATTTAGCGCAGGCATCTATGATTGCTTTATGGTCAATAGGGTAACCCTCTCTTCTCAACAAAAGCCTTCCCGTCGGGTGTCCAAGGATCGTGGTATAGGGATTTTCAATGGCTTTCAACAATCTTGCCGTTGCTTTTTTTCTGTCCATCCCCAAACTGGAATGGATGGATGAAACAATAAAATCAAAGCTTTTCAAAACCTCATCAGGATAATCCAGGCTCCCATCCAATAAAATATCACTTTCAATTCCTTTAAAGATTTTGAATGGCGCCAGTTCCTTATTCAGTTCATCAATCTCTTTTTGCTGGAGCTGAACTTTTTCAATTTCCAGACCACCTGCATAAGATGCCGTCCTACTATGGTCAGAAATTCCAAGATATTCATACCCCAGTTCTTTACAGTATTCAGCCATTTGCCTCAAGCTATGCTTTCCATCACTGTATGTGGAGTGGTTGTGAAGAATGCCTTTGAGGTCCTTCTCTTCCAATAAATTCTGAATCTTATTCTCTTTTGCCCATTCAAATTCAAAATAACCTTCTCTCAATTCTTCCGGTATCCAGGGAAGACCGGCTTTCCTGTATGCTTCTTCTTCATTGTAAAAGTCTTCCCCTTCTCGGAGCAGTTCAATAAATGGTTTATGATCCATTAAAGGATAAAGCAAATGAGCTTTACTACCCGTTCTTATGATTTTTTCTTTGATAAATTCAGTTGGTTGGGTAAAGTGAATCAATAGAGCTATCTCAGGATCAAGCATTTTACCTCTCCACTTAAATGGGCTTGACGATTTTTTGTTTTGTTCGATATTCTCCATTGAGGAAAAATCGGATATTACAGCTGTGTGGTCAGTTGTTGCGATCAACCATTCTACAGACTCTATAATTTCCAATTTACGGGCAAATTCACCTACAGGAGTCACTGCTTCAACACCTTTGACAGATTTGACTTTTTCCTGGAACCGAATCATTGCATCTTCAATATCTGCATAAAGCCATTTTCCTTGGTTAGAAGCCCTGAATTCCAAAGACTGAATGATACTTTCCTGAGTTTTTTCACCAAAGCCCTTTGTTTTGGCAACTTGGCCTGATTGGCATGCTTCCATCAGTTCATGGATTGAGGTAATATTCAATTCCTCCCAGAGCACCTTTACTTTCTTTGGTCCCAATCCTTTTATTTCAAGTACCTCCAAGATTCCGATTGGAGTTTTTGCCAACAACTCTTCCATGTAAGGGCTTGTTCCTGTGGTTTCCAAGGCATGTATCACCTCCGCTATGCTTTTCCCGATTCCATTGATTTCCTGGAGTTCCTGCAGATTTTTTCCTTCTATAGAAACATCACCCCGGTCAATGGTGTTAACTGCTGATTGATAACTTCTGATTTTAAAAATATTTTCATCATGGAGCTCCATCAGTTTGATGATGAGCTTGAGTTGGCGAAGTATGCTTTTTTGGTCCAAAACTGAATTAGGGTTGATTTGCTATAAGGACAAATGTCATCAATTATTGTTTCAAAATAAAATCTTAAGCCTTATCTTAAGCCAATCAAAAAAGATATAATACACATGAATTATTGGTTAGTCAAATCAGAACCTGAGTCTTACAGTTGGGATGACCTTCAATCCAAGGGAGAAGATATTTGGGATGGTATCCGAAATTATCAGGCGAGAAATTATCTGAAAGAAATGAGGGTCGGAGATCAGGTTTTGTTTTACCATAGCGGTAAAGCAAAAGAAATAGTCGGTGTCGCAAAAGTCAGTATGGAGGCCTTCCCTGACCCTAATGATAAAGAACAAAAAGATTGGATGGCCGTAAAATTGGTTCCATCTAAATCACTTCCAAAACCACTTAACTTAGAGCAAATAAAATCTGATGACTTATTAAGCGGAATGATCTTACTCAAACAATCCCGATTATCTGTCATGCCTCTGGAAAAGCCTCAATTTGAGCATATTATTAAAATAACTTCATGAGAATAATTCTAACGCTGTTTATAATATTTATAGCTTCTTCAAAAACTTTCCCCCAATTGATGTATCTGGAAAGAATTGAAGTTGAATCCGGTTATTCGGATAACGATTTTATGGTTATCCCCCGTGCAGATGGTTTGATGGCATTTAGAACCCAACCAGAAAAAGGTTTTAATTTCAAATCAACCCTTCAATATTTTCAGGCGGATTTTGAACTGAAATCCGATATTTTTAAAGAAATCCCCATCAAGGAAAATTATGAATTGATCAGCTACGATCTTGAGGGAGATTATTTTTATGCCTTATTCCAAAGGGGAACTTCATTAGCCTCTGACCGATATCTAATCGAAGTCAACCTGATCGAAGATACAGCAACAGAAATAGCCCTTGAAAACATTTACACCATGGAGCTGAAGGAATTTTTTGTCCTTAACAGAAATGCGGTTTTTATGGGCACAACAGATTCCAGGCCAATTGTTCAGATATTTGATATGAGTGCCTCCAATGTAATTACTGTACAAGGTATATATTCAAAAGAAACCAATATAGTTCAATTAAGAAAAGACAGTGAATTGGGACTCTTGGACATTTTGGTCAGCCGCCGCGACAAATTTAAAATGAAGCAACTTTCACTTATTACATTTGATGAAAAAGGGAATAAAATCAGGGAAGTTGCTATTGGCAGATTGAAGGATCCAAATTGGGAATTGGTAGAAGGAATCCTGACTCCCATCCAAAATTACCAGCAATCCATCTTTGGTACATACGGGCAGAGAAAAAGGGAGGCTTACCAAGGGATCTATCAAGTTGATATCAATGAATTTGGTGAATATTCCATCAGGTATTTTACTCTTGAGGATTTCCCTAATTTTTATAATTATCTCAATGAAAAACAAAGAATAAAAAAATGGCAGAGTTTGGACCGTGCCATTGCAAAAGGGAAATCCCCTTCTATAAAACCTGTTCTATCTTCCCGAGAAGTACACTCCACCGATCAGGGATTTCTTGTTTACAGTGATAATTTCTTGGCAACAAACCCTCGGTATATCCAAAGGGATGGGGTTTATGCCAATGATGCTTACAGATTCAATCCCTACAGGATGAATCCTTTCCAATATGATGGATTTCCAAGTAATCTGGGTTCCAGATATGGTGCGAGTTCTCTCCAAACCGAAGGAGAATACAGGTTTCAGTCCGCCTATTTCCTCTATTTATCGAAAGATGGCCAGGTAATTTGGGAAAATGCATTTAACCTTAACAACAAAGTTTCTTTTGGACCAGGTAAATATGGCGAGGTTAATTTTGATGGTGAAAAACTCCATTATATGTTCCTTGATGGAAGTGAAATTTACCTGAGTTACCTCAAAAACGGGGAAGTTATCTTTGAAAATCTAGCTTTCGAAATTCAATTGATCAATGAAAAGGAACGTATCAAAGACACACAGGAAAGCAGTCTTACCTTATCCTCCTGGTATATGAATTATTATTTACTTTCAGGAAAACAGCGCGTAAGATATCAGGATGAAGAGGGTAAAGAAAAGGTTAGGGATGTATTTTTTATTACAAAAATAAAATTGGACGGAGACTTGTATGTACCTCAGGATGAATTTTAAGTTTTGCGATTTCAAACTTTTGAACTCTAAAACACATAAACTTTTTATATTTGCATCCAAAGCTACGCCATGCATAAAAGACTAGTCCTTGATCAGCAGCAGATTGCCATCATCCTGAAGCGATTCTGCCATCAATTGATAGAAAATCACGATAATTTTGAAAACACCGTACTTTTAGGATTACAGCCTCGTGGACCGATTGTTTTGAACAAAATTGTAAGGCTACTAAATGAAATCTCAGGAATAAAAGTGCCATTTGGGTATTTGGATGCCACTTTTCATAGGGATGATTTCAGAAGAAGGGATTTCCCACTTAAAGCCAATGAAACAAAAATAGATTTCCTCATTGAGGGAAAGAAGGTAATTTTGATAGACGATGTGCTCTATAAAGGCCGGTCTGTCAGGGCTGCTTTGGATGCAATGATTGCCTTTGGAAGACCCCAAAAAGTAGAGCTTATGATTTTGGTAGATAGAAAATATACCAGGGATTACCCTATCATGCCTGATTATTGTGGTTTCCGGGTCAACACTCTTGAAACCCAATATGTCTCCGTAGAGTGGGCAGAAAATGGTTTTGAAAAAGACGCAATTTGGATTACCGAAAAAGTATAAAACAAGACATGTCACAACTCAGCACCAGACACCTTCTAGGAATTAAAGATATTACTTCAGAGGACATCCAGCTCATTTTCGAAACAGCCGATAATTTCAAAGAAGTACTCAATCGGCCAATCAAAAAAGTACCCTCCTTGAGAGACATTACCATCGCCAATATATTTTTTGAAAATTCCACAAGAACCAGACTTTCCTTTGAACTGGCTGAAAAAAGGCTTTCCGCAGATGTGATTAATTTTTCATCCTCAAATTCCTCAGTCAAAAAAGGTGAAACCCTCATAGACACAGTCAATAATATTCTTTCCATGAAAGTGGACATGGTGGTGATGAGACACAGCAGTGTAGGCGCACCGCATTTTTTATCCAAACATATCAAAGCCAATATCGTCAATGCTGGTGACGGTACCCATGAACATCCCACCCAAGCGCTATTGGATGCCTTCTCAATCCGCGAAAAACTGGGAGATGTGGCTGGCAAAAAAGTAGCTATTATCGGAGATATCCTTCACTCAAGGGTTGCCCTTTCCAACATATTTTGCCTGCAAAAATTGGGGGCAGAAGTAATGGTCTGCGGTCCGATTACCTTATTGCCCAAGCATATCGGAAGTCTGGGAGTGAAAATCGAGCATGATGTCGAAAAAGCCCTGCAATGGTGTGATGTGGCAAATGTCCTGCGAATCCAATTGGAAAGACAACAGATCAAATACTTCCCTTCACTCAGAGAATATTCCCTTTACTTTGGTATAAACAGGAAAATGCTGGACCGATTGGACAAAGAGATCGTTATCATGCATCCCGGCCCTATCAACAGAGGAGTGGAATTAAATTCCGATGTAGCAGACAGCGAACATTCTATTATTTTGCAGCAAGTGGAAAATGGGGTGGCGATTAGGATGGCGGTTCTGTATCTGTTGGCAGGGGCGAAGTAGAAAGATTAAGTCAATTCATTTAAACACGAATCCCGACGGACCTCTACCAGCTTCAATGGTTTCAACTACCTGACCTCCAATATTGATAACGATGACAGTACCATTGCTCTGAAATCCATTGTTGTTAGCAATATAAATTTCCTTGCTTATAGGATGGAACCCAATTCCATAGAATCCTGAACCTGTAAACAGAGTTGGATTGACCACCGAAGCGGTATTCATGGAAACTTTGGCAACAGCATCATTGTAATCCGGCCAACCTGTAGAGGTCAATACATAAACCTCACCCCCATCAGCTACAGCAAAATTGGAAGTTGCATCCGCCAAAGGAATCTTGATCGAGGATTGGATATTAAAATTGTTTCTGTTGATTTCGTGGAAGTAGATATTACCTGCATCCCTTGCAAAAAGATATAACCTGCCATCAATGATCTTCAGTTTGGTAGGAGTTCCCTCAACATCCTGACTGCTATTTACTGCATCAGTAGCCAGGGAAATGATTTGAAGTTTTTTAGCAACAGCACAAGCAACATATAGATAATTTCCTGCGACAATCAATCCTTCCGGCCTGCTTGGAACAGGGATTTTTTTGGAAATTGTTCCTCCATTGAGGCCATTGACAACAGCAACATAAGATTCCGGGCTATTGAAGTTCTCATCATATGGGCCCCAGTCACTGATATATAATTTTTGATTGGCGACAGCAATAGACCTGCTGATATTCAGATCAGTATCCACTGCTCCCAAACTGGCAAAATCCTTGGGGTCGACTACCTCGACCTTTCCTGTATTTGCTACCAAATACATTCTCGCTTCGGCTTCTACCATATCCTGTATTAGCCCTGCAAATGGTCTACCGTTTTTTGACTCAAATATATCCGTCTTGATATCTCCTGATACTGGATCATAATGGTAAACCTCCCCATCATTGGCACCAAAGGCACCTTCATTGATGATCAACACTCCTTTTTCAAATTCCCCCAATGGAACCTCTGGTACTTCTTCGGTACAGGAAACAGAAACAAATGCCAAAAGCCAAAAAGCTGTAAGTATTCTAAAGTGAATCATATTGTGATATTTAAATTGAATTGATAATTTCTTCCCGGCATTGCCCTTAGCCGCAAAACCTGATAATCTGTATTGAATAGGTTATTGACCTGTGCACCCAAATTTCCTGAAAGTCTTCCTCCCAGTGTCCATCTGTAATCCACACCCATGTCCCAAAGCTGATAAGGATTGAGTTTAGCGACATTATCGGTAGCGGCAAATCGCTCCCCTACTCTTTGGGTATTCAGGAAGGAACTGAAGTCACCTTTTTCTATCGAAATCATGGATTGAAACTTATGTTCAGGGGTATAAGGCAATTGCTTTCCTTTACTTCTGTCATTTTCAGAAATATTGGTTTGGTTGATGGCCCGGTTCCAGGCATAATTTCCTGAAAGACCTAGTTTCCATTCTCCAAACTGTTGGGTGACGTCGAGAAAGTATTCCAAGCCTGAATTATTGACTTTACGGATATTCTTAGGGCTCCAATATGAACCGTTGGGCAACCAGATTATCCAGTTGTCCACGCTCATCCTGAAATGGGTGATTTGCTGTTCAAAGTTAAAATTGTTTTTGACAAATACATGCTTCAAACCAATTTCACCACTCCAACTCTTTTCTGATTCCAGATCTGGATTTCCTCCAGGTACCCAAAATCTATCATTCAATGTTGGGACTTTGAAGCTCCTTGCAAATGATGTTTTAAGCAGGAAAGATTGTACCTTATTTTTCCAAACATTCCACTCTCCACCGAAGCTAGGAGTAAATGGAGCCCAATTACCCATAAAAACCAACTGTCTGAGGTTGACGGAAAAAGACAGCTTTTCAATGGGGTGGAAATTGTTGGATTGATAAAGTTCCAGTCGGGATTCAGAAGCCTGATAAGTGTCAAGGTCACCTGTAATGTAAGTGTGCCTTATGCCACTTTTGGTGTTCCACCTCGGATTTACTTCCCAATCCAAATCACCGGCAATGAAATATTGGTTGGTATTGTTGATGGAATTGACATTAAATATCAACTCATCCCTAACAAAACCAGCCTTCGCATTCCAGATCTTATTTTTTCCAAAATGAAAATAATCCAGTACCCACCTTAGATTTTGGTCTTGTTGGACATCTTTGGTATTTGAACCGATGACGGGCTGTATATGTCTGTCTGTTTTGTTCCACCAAATGGCGCTAGAGATCTGGTTTTTGGAGTTTACATTCCATGCCAGGTCCTGCATGATGCCCCATTGTTTGACTTGGCCATTTTCCTGTCTCTCTATGGGTGTTCCTATTTTTGACAGGTTCCGAAACGGAAAATCATTTCGGGAAAAATTTCTATAAATCCTGCTTCTTGAGGAAATAACCTTGTTTGAATAGCTATACTGCACCTGTTGATTCCACCTGCCAAAGCTTCCAAAAAGAGACGCAACCTGAACCTGATGTCCACCTCCAAAATGGGGTTTGTTGTTCAAATGTACGGCCCCGCCAATCGCATCTGTCCCATACAAAGCACCCCCGCTGCCAAAATGGACCAACACCTGATCAAAACCGCCTACTGGTAGTATCGAAAAATCCGTCTGACCCAGTGATGGGCTATTGATTGGAAGACCGTTCCAAAAAACCACATTGTGGCCAGCAGAAGTACCTCGCATAGTCAATGAGGCCACCATGCCCGGACCATATTGCCGCAGGAATAGACCTGTCCTTTGCTGAAGATATTCTGCTAAGGGCAGGCCCTGAAAAGACTCCAAATCTTTTTCTCCGATGACTTGAATACGGTGCCCAAATGCATATTTATCCAAAGGTGCAGTGAAAACTTCCACTTCAGGAAGCTGAACTGTATCCGATGCTGACAATGCCATTTGAGGCTGTTCAACCATTGGATAGATATGAAATACAGCAAAATCCCTATCCACTATTTCAATAGGGATATAATCTGCATTCCACAGTAGGATGCTGTGAAAAATATAAAGCGTCAATAAATACAATGCCTTAAGAATTAAATAATGTTTGACAATTATTTAATCCAAAGCCATTACGAGAAATGAATGAGATAAATTTCAAAACCTACAAGCTGCTGAAACGTCCTCAAAATGATAGAGAATTAGGTTCAAAAACTGCCTTTCAGTTCCATTTTCCATCCCAGCCTTTCACCCGAAAGCTTTGAATACTGATGAAAAAGGCAGGTCTCCTGGCTTCCCTGAATTTACCGGCCTTCTCACCCCTTAATTCCGAAAGTTACGGGAGGGACAATGGCACTTGAAGAAGATAAATTACTATCCCGAATAGGTCGGGATGGGGTTACAGTTGCGGGGACAGCTCCGGATTTTGACCGGATTCCCTTTTAATCCCGAGTGCCTGATTGAGGTTCGGGAACCAATTTCCGTTGCAAACATAGTGAATGAGAAACTAAGAATTTATAAAATTGAAGGATTTTGTTTAAGTATTACGCAATATGGCTGAACATCATTGAAACAGACTTTCTATATTTGAGGCACTAGCCTTAATGACTTTTATCCATGTCAAAATATTCTTGCTTTATAGTTCTACTGATTTTTAGTCTATTGCATGGTGCCTGCGATACCCCTAAATCAAGTAATTTTGATGATCTCGTAGAAGTCCCCAACCAATATGCAAAGGGCTTTACTGTATTCCAGGGAGATGGATTCAAGGTCATTGAAGTCAAACAGGCTTTCCCAGGTGACCATGAACCCTTCAGGTATTTGGTTGCAGAAAGGACAGATTTAGAGTTGGAAAAATCAGATTTTGCTGCAACAGTGGAATTGCCCATATCAAAGGTTGTAATGACCTCCACTACGCACATCCCCCATTTGGACTACTTGGGAGTTTCTGAACTTTTAGTGGGTTTCCCAAACCTCGATTTGATTTCTTCAACCGCAACGAGGACTTTGATAAATGCAGGTAAGGTAATGGAATTGGGTTCAGGTGCCCAAGCCAATATCGAAAAGATCATCGACCTCGAACCGGATTGGGTAATGATTTCCACATTGGGTGATGACCTCAAAAATCTTGAGATCTTGAAAGAAGCCAAAATACCTGCTTTGCTCAATGGAGAATATGTGGAGCAACATCCTTTGGGCCGAGCAGAGTGGATTAAGTTTACGGGTGCTTTATTGGGAAAATTTGAGGATGCAGAGAAAGTTTTCAAAGACATTGAAGCCAGTTATATTGAATCTGAAAAGCTGGTTTCGGAAAATATTAGAGACAAACCAAAAGTTATGGCAGGCGTCATGTACAAAGATATCTGGTATGTCCCAGGCAGTGATTCTTGGGGAGCAAGGTTGCTGGAAGCTGCTGGAGGGGATTATCTTTTCAAAGAGCAAAAAGGAACCGGAAGTTCACAATTGAGTTATGAATATGTTCTGGAAAATGCACAGAATGCCGATTACTGGTTAGGGGCCTCTGATTTCAGCAGTCTTGATAATATGAAAAATGCTGATCCAAGATATGCCCATTTCAGTGCTTTTCAAAAAGGGAATGTTTATACTTACACTTCCAAGAAAGGACCAACTGGAGGAATAGAATATTTCGAATTGGGATATTTGAGACCTGATCTGATTTTACAGGATCTGATCAAAATACTGTATCCGGAGCTTTTGCCGGAATATTCCCTTTATTTTTACAGCCAACTGCATGAAAAATAAATCCCCAAATACCATTTTGTTTGTCAGCGGATTGCTCTTGTGCATATTGGTGTTTTGGGTCAATTTATCCATTGGATCGGTGGCTATTCCTGTTGGGGAGGTGATTGGAAGAGTTTTCGGACAGGAATTTTCCAAAAGGTCTTGGGAAACCATTGTCATTGGCTATCGGATGCCAAAAGCACTAACTGCGATTTTGGCAGGAATCACTTTATCCATCAGTGGTCTTCAAATGCAAACCTTTTTCAGAAATCCCTTGGCTGGACCTTTTGTGTTGGGCATCAGTTCCGGTGCGGGATTGGGAGTTGCGCTTTTGATTATGGCCGGGTCAGCATTTGGTTGGTCAATCTATTCCGGAGGATTGGGCTTATGGGCGATCATTATTTCTGCAAGTGCGGGCGCGATACTTGTTTTATTGTTGATGAGCTTGACAGCTTGGAAAGTGAAGGACAGCATGACTTTGTTGATCGTTGGTTTGATGTTTGGTTCTGCTGTATCAGCATTAATCTCTATCCTGGCATTTTTCTCCAATGCCGAGCAATTGAAGCTGTTCACCGTTTGGTCTATGGGCAGTTTGGGCAGCACGCAAACCAATCAACTGATCGGTTTCGGGATCGCATCTCTAATTGGACTTATACCCATGATGCTGATGCTCAAGTCTTACAATGCCATGTTGCTTGGAGAAGCCTATGCAGAAAGCATGGGCGTCAATATCAATAAACTGCGTTGGACAATGATCGTCAGCACAGGCATACTTGCCGGTTCTGCCACAGCCTTTTGCGGACCGATTGCCTTTATTGGCATTGCAGTGCCACACATGGCGAGACTGGTCTTCCGAACCGGCGACCATAGAGTGCTATTCCCGGCCTCTGCCTTAATGGGTGCTATAGTATTATTAGTCTGTGATGCAGTCAGTCAGTTGCCCGGAAGTGCACAGACCCTGCCTATCAATGCGGTGACCTCCTTGGTCGGTGCCCCGATGGTGATTTGGTTGATCTTGAGGAGGAATTTTTCGAAGGAATTTTAAGTGAGACGTGAGATGTGAGACACAAGACGCAAGACATAAGATATTCTATAAAAGATGCTTTCTGATCAAGAAATGTTAGATATTGGATAAGATCTATCCTTGTCATGTCGGATCCGATAGCTATCGGATGAGACATCTGAAGACCAAGAGTGCCTTTTCAAGAAAATAACTTAGTTGGAAAATATAGAATCATAAAAAGCCATGACTAGGTTACCTCTAAAATCGGATAACAACTTCAGGTTCGTGATTTTAGTTGTATTTATGTATTTTTAAATATGGTTAAGGTTCTTGAAAATAATGGATATCGGTTCTATATTTATAGCAATGACCATCCTCCAATTCATATTCATGTATTAAAAGCAGATTCAGAGGCTAAAATTAATTTTAGAACCAGATATATTGATCAAATCAAATTATGGTTTTAAATTGAATGAACTAAGAAAAATCCTGGCATTGGTAGATGAGAACTATGACCTAATAAAAATGAAATGGTATGAAACGTTCAATCAGTAAACATACGACTGAGTATTTGGATCAATTGAATTCCGCAGAAACAAAAGGTGATATTGAAGATTACATTTTCAAACCTGATTCTTTGGATATTTTGATACAAAACCACAAACTGAAAATTGTAGGGCTTAATTTTTATCCTGATTTGGATCTTTTACTTTTTGTTTTGAACAATAAAAAAGTCATGAAGAGAAAAATTTCTGACTTCAAGAACTTAAAAAATGCAGGATTGAAAGATTTGGAAAAATACTTTATAAGCAAAGATGGTGTTCATTGGGAAAAACTGGATGAAGATTTAAGTTTGAGGGGACTTTTACAATATGAACTGACACATTCTGATGTGGCACTTTCTTATTAGCTATATGCCCCAACATGGTTAATTTACAAAGTAAAAATCTTAATATAGGGTATCAATCTGGCAAAAAGTCTAAAGCAATTGCTGAAGATTTGAATTTCAACCTTGAAAAAGGAAAACTGACCTGTCTTTTAGGTCCAAATGGCGTTGGGAAATCCACTTTGGTCAAGACCATTATGGGACAGGTGCCTCCACTGAGTGGTGAGATTTTTTTGGAGGGGAAACCTTTGACTTCCTTTTCTCAAAAAGCCCTGGCCAAGAAAATTGCAGTTGTCCTAACAGAGAAAATCACTACTGGAAATTTGACCGTTGGGCAATTGGTTGCTTTGGGGCGGATTCCGCATACTGGTTGGTTGGGTAAACTATCCGATGAAGACCAAAAAATGGTAGAACAGGCCATCTCCCAAACCCATACCGGGTATATCCGCAATCAGCCCTTGAGTGAATGCAGTGATGGGCAGTTGCAGAAAACGATGATTGCACGGGCCTTGGCCCAAGATGGGGATGTCCTGATTTTGGATGAACCTACTGCCCACCTGGATTTGGTCAACCGCTTTGAAATCATGCATCTTCTCAGACAAATCGCCAAGGAATCCAAAAAAGCCGTCTTGGTGGTGACCCATGACCTGGAAATCGCTATAGAAACAGCTGATATTTTTTGGTTGATGCAGTGTGGACAACCTTTGGTTTCAGGCCTTCCTGAAGACCTGATACTAAATGGTCAGATCAATCTTTTACTGCCGTCAGATAGGCTTTCTTTTAATCCCAAAAGCGGAAAAGTACAGCCTAAAATTGACGAATTTGCTATTCAGATCGAAGGTCCTGAAGCTACAGTACAATGGGTTCAGGCTGCACTTCAAAAGAACATTTCAGCCAACAAGCTTCAAGCTGTCCAAATCCGAGTTGAGGAGAATCCATTGCGGATTTTATTGAAACAGGGGGACATGGAACAGGAGTTTTTGGGGATTGGTGGATTGTTGGAGTTTTTGGAGAGTAGGGAGTAAATTAAAAGGGATAGTCATGATCAATCTTTTGATTTTTTTATGGTAAAATAAGAGTCCATGAATTGGTTTTATTAAGGAAGGCATCAACCATAGGATGACAACCATGAATGCCGGGATAATCAAAGTGTTAATCTTCATAAGCAATGGGTTAAACAAATCATTTTTTAATCAAAAAGGGCATTAGCGTTTTTTTCCAAATTTTATACCCTTCAGGAGTCATATGTATATTGTCACTTAAAAACAATTCCGTTCTATAGGTTCCATCTTTATTTACCATGGTTTTAAATACATCTACATATTCAATATTTTGTTGGGTTGAAACATATGACAGTATCAATTCATTTGTCCTGATTAAGACATCTTTGGCATAATCTCTTCCCGGACTTGGTTTGATGGATATATATGCAATAGGCACTTCAGGTAATTTGGCACGGATTGTATTGAATAATTGCTTAGTTCGAGCGAAAATGGTGTCTGCAGGTGTGGTCCCATCCCCAAGATCGTTTTCACCTACGTAGATCACCACTTGACGGGGGTTGTAATCGAAGATCAATTCGTCGGCATAGAATATTATGTCATTTACCACTGTGCCTCCAAGTCCTCTGTTGAGTACGTTGTATTTAGCAAAAATCTGTTCGGCATCGTTCCATAATCGAATAGAAGAACTGCCTACAAATACTATGGAATTTTCAGTGGGTCTGTAAATTTTATCAAATTTTTTAATCGTTTGCACATCGTCCCAAAAACGACTCTTTTCCTGCCCAAATGCCAATCCCATTGAAAAGCACAGTACTATAGAGAGCACCGATAAAAACTTAATACTTCTCACGGCTTTATCCATTTTTATATTTTGATTCTATGACAATTAAAGAAATACTAAGGTTTCAACTCAATCGAAAATTTCCAGGTCCCATGTGTCTTTCCATCGAAGAATAGGTCTTTCTCCTTCAAATGAAATCGGTAGCCAAACATACCGCCCATCTATTGGGTTTGCAGGATTCCAACGGTCAGCCACGAAAATGTAAGCATTTTTCTTTCCCTGAACAGGCAGGACGAATGTTCCCTGAGAGTTAAAAGTAATCTCAGATTCTTTCCCAATAGATGGATTACCAAACTCCTCCCATGGCCCCCAAATAGAAGGTGCCCACGCCGACCTGGCTTCATTTGGATTCCAACCTGTGCAACCGGAATTGATCATATAGTATTTCCCATTTCTCTTGAAAAGGGTAGGCGCTTCCATAAACCTCCCACTAAAAAAACGGGCAAACTTCCCGGTATATCCCAAATAGTCAGCTGATAATTCTGCAATATGTAAAGTGCTGTTTTCTTCAGAAGAATAAATATGGTAGGCTTTCCCATCATCATCTACGAAAAGAGTCATATCCCTTACCATTTGCCCTATGTGAATGTCTCTTTTATACAACAATAATGAATCAGCTGATACAGGCAATTCTCCTCCATTAAATGGATATGTCATGGCCATCTCAGGAATATCCCTACTTAAATCTTCTTCAGAGACATTAAATGGCAGAAACCCGCTCAATGGCCTGAAAACACGGACAAATTGATAAGGCCCGGAAACATTATCGCTGATTGCTATTCCTGCCATTGCATTTTTATGTCCTTGACCGTTGATATCATGATGCCACCACATCACAAATTTTTTGGTTTTTTCATTAAAAATAACCTTAGGACGTTCTATTTTGCTACCTCTCGTTACCTGATGGGAAGCATGGTCTTCGACGTGAAATGCAACCCCTTCATTTTCCCAATTGTAAAGGTCGGTTGATGAATAACAACTAACCCCAACCCAAGCATCAGAACCACGTTTTCCCGGAATCATTATTTGACCAAACCAGTAATAGGTGCCTTCATGGAATAAAAATCCACCTCCGTGCGCATTGATTGGATGTCCTTCTGTATCATACCAAACTTGGCCAGGTTTAAATGCTTTGGTTTGTGCAAACGCTATTATTCCGCTAAACAAAAACAAGAATAAAAAAACAAATTGCTTCATAATTTTTTCATTTTGCAAGTGTTAAGTAATGTTTCAAGGTGTAATTCCTTTGCCAATCAGCTAATATTGGTGGTAGGCAATTACTTTTAACTATAGCTGTAATATCTTTAAAACAACTACCATAGATTAACAGGGAATCAGGTTTTGTTTTTAATATTAATAAAAAAATCAACTTGTATATACATGTTGTGGTTTTTTATTTCAACCCAATGAAATTATATTATAATCTCTTATTTCTTGCATGTAATCGAGCTGGGGAAATCAAGAAACTAATAGGAAATATTCTTAATTCTGAAGAAAAACATTAAGCAAAAATTGAATATTCTTAGATATTTGAGAACTCAACCTATAATGATTTTTAAATGGATAATTAAAAAAAAATGAACTAAAATCCGTATTATTGATATAAATATTCATATCTAAAATTTGAATACAATGATAATTGAGAGAAATAAAGATGAAATAATATTCAAGCTGGAAGGTAATATCGATATTGATGATCTTCAGGATTTGACAGACCTTTTTGAATTCAAAGAGATTTCAAGAAAATCCAAAGCCAAACAAAAGGACGTTGATTCGCTTGTGAAATCAATTAAAAAAGGACGTTGGGAAAAGACCAAAAATAAACTTGGTTTATGAGAATTGTGGTGGATACCAACATACTTTTTAGTGCGATGTTAAATACCAATAGCCGCATTGCAAGAATTCTACTTCAGCCAAAAACTAATCTTAATTTTTATTCAACCGAGCAACTTTTATTTGAGCTTGAAAACCATTCTGAGAAATTAAAAACCATTTCAGGATATGATGATGGTGATTATAAAAGAATTTTCACTTTGTTTACCCGAAGGATAAGGTTCATCAATGTTCAGCTAATAAAAAAACAAAATTTTTTATCTGCTCTTTCCCTTACCGAAGACTTGGATATAGACGACACTGAATTCGTTGCATTAACAGAGCATATCAAGGGGAAATTCTGGAGTGGAGACAGAGTTTTGAAAAGAGGATTGGAAGAAAAAGGTTGGACAAAACTGATAACTACAGAAGAAATTCTAAAAATTTTAAAAATAAAATAGTTCCAACCAAGAAAAGTTGAAATGACTTAAAAGGCAAGCTTGATGGGATTATATTAGATAAAGTGACAAACTAAACGATATTCAACGATTTGTTCATTATTAAATGATGACTAAACCAGAAATAAAGCAAAGAGAAGCAGAGCTCTTGGAAATGACAGGAGCATTTTGCAGGCAAAATTTGAATGATGACTATTTACAGCTATGCGAAAAGCTTATTAAAAAACTTGGCAGAAAAAGAGATGTACCTTTCCAAAGAGGAAAACCTGAGATTTGGGCAGCAGCAGTTGTTCATGCTATCGGTTCGATAAATTTTTTATTTGACAAATCCTTTGAACCATATTTGACAACAGATCAGATCAGTGAATACTTTGGAACGAAGAACTCCACAGTATCCAATAAAGCACGGGAAATCAAGGATTTGTTTGGTATGTGGCATTACTGTCCGGAATTTTCAACACAACGAATGAAGGAATCGAATCCGTTTAATGAAATGGTCAAAGTCGATGGACTTATTGTACCAATAGATGCGTTACCCGATGACTTGCAACAAATGGTCAGAGAGGCAAGAGCAAATGGCGGGGATATAGAATTTAAGATAAGGCAACCCTAATGAAAAAATTAGGATTAAAGAAGACTGCGGCAGTCGTCCTCTGATATTTCTCAAATCGATATATTATCCCCAACTTTTCGCTCAAAACTTTTCCAGTACACCAATCATCAAAGTATTTTCCCTACACAGGTTCAATCCCCAAATTGTTTATTAACTTGAATAAATTTCCAATTTGGAACTTTTAAATTTTTTTATTTAACTTGTCGTACAAACCTAAAAAAATTAAAAAACATGAGTTTTGAGATCAAATCATCCGGAGAGGCCTATGATGTCATCATAGTGGGTTCCGGTGCCGGTGGGGGCATGGCTTCTAAGATTCTTTCAGAAGCAGGTTTATCAGTGGCGGTATTGGAAGCAGGTGGTGATTTTGACCCTGCCAAGGAAGAGGACCGGACACAATTACGATATCCATGGGAATCTCCCCGAAGAGGCAGCGGTACACCTACAAGACCTTTCGGTGATTTTGATCAGGCCATAGGAGGATGGGAAATAGCCGGTGAACCCTATACAAGGTCCAGCGGCACCAGTTTTGACTGGTTCAGATCCAGAATGCTGGGTGGCCGAACCAACCATTGGGGAAGGATTTCCCTGAGGTTTGGACCCAATGATTTCAAAAGGAGTAGCATTGATGGCCTGGGAGATGACTGGCCAATAGGATATGATGATGTCAAGCCATACTATGATAAGGTTGATAAGCTGATTGGAGTTTTCGGTACCAAAGAAGGTATTTACAACGAACCTGACGGATTTTTCCTTCCTCCGCCCAAGCCAAGACTTCATGAAATGTATGTCTCAAAAGGAGCTAAAAAATCCAATATCCCGGTTATTCCTTCCCGCCTTTCCATGCTGACCCGTCCGGTCAACAATGAAAGGGGAGTATGTTTTTTCTGCAACCAATGTAACCGGGCCTGTCAGGCTTATGCGGATTTTTCTTCAGGAACTGTATTGGTCAAACCAGCCATGGCCAAAGGAAAAGTAGAACTTTATACAAACGCCATGGTAAGGGCAGTCACCACTGACGATTCGGGCAAAGCGACTGGCGTTTCCTACGTTAGTAAGGTTGACATGAAGGAATATAAACTCAGGGCAAGAGTGGTAGTATTAGGCGCTTCTGCTTGCGAATCTGCCAGAATCATGATGAACTCCAAATCAAAAACCCACCCAAATGGTGTCGGAAACAGCAGCGGAATGGTAGGACGTTATCTCCATGATTCTACTGGTGCAGATAGGATGGCTATCATGCCCGATCTGATCGACAGAGAAAGATACAATGAAGATGGCGTTGGTGGTATGCATGTGTATACTCCTTGGTGGTTGGACAATAAAAAACTTGATTTTGCAAGGGGATACCATATTGAATATTGGGGAGGAATGTCGATGCCATCCTATGGGATAGGTTTTGCGATGGATACCATGAGAAAACATATCAAGGATGAATTCGGCAATCCAAGTCCAAACGGCGGCTATGGAGAGGGTCTTAAAAAGGATATCAGACGATACTATGGTTCCACATTGGGCATGTCAGGTAGAGGCGAAAGTATCCCGCAGTACGGTAATTTTTGTGAAATAGACCCCAATGTGGTGGATAAATTCGGTATTCCTGTACTCAAATTCACCTACAATTGGACAGACCATGAAATCAAGCAGGCCAAACACATGCAGGATACCTTTGAGGAAATACTCACCAATGCCGGCGCGGTCTTGTTGGGAAACAAACCTGGACCTGAATCCAAATATGGTTTGGCCGGGCCGGGTAGAATAATACATGAAGTAGGAACTACCAGGATGGGAGACAATCCAGCTACTTCAGTTCTGAACAGCAACTGTCAGGCACATGACTGCAAAAATCTATTTGTAGTCGATGCGGGACCTTTTGTATCTCAAGCAGATAAAAATCCCACTTGGACCATTTTGGCCCTTGCCTGGAGAACTTCCGATTTTATAGTAAGTGAATTGAAAAAGAAAAATATTTAATGCGGTAGCCATGAACAGAAGAGAAAATCTAAAACTCCTTTTTACCGGATCATTGGCATCAGGATTCCTTTTGACCAATTGTGCACCTGAAGACAAAGCAGCTGATTTTTCACCAAAAATCGCCGGAGGTACGCCGGGAGGAAGAACAGCAGAAGAAATAGCATATGATCAACGCCTACTTTCAGAAACATTCTTTACCGAAGAGGAAAGAAAAAAACTGGATGTATTGGTAGATATCATCATGCCTGCCGATAGTGAATCCGGAAGCGCTACCGATGCCGGTGTTCCTGACTTCATAGAGTTTATGATGAAGGATTACACCCCTTATCAGACACCCATGAGAGGAGGGCTGATGTGGTTGGACCATTACAGTGATGACAATTACGGAAAGAAGTTTCTGGAACTATCAGAATCCGAAAGGATGGAAATCATTGATGAGATTGCCTGGCCTGACAAAGCCAAACCGGAAATGGAAGGTGGGGTAAAGTTTTTCAATATGCTGAGAAACCTGGCGTCTACCGGATATTTCACTTCAGAAATCGGTTTCAAATATTTGGGTTACAAAGGAAATACTCCAAATGTATGGGATGGTGTGCCGGATGAAGTTATGAAGAAACATGGCTTTGCCTATGAGGAAAAGTACCTGTCACAATATTTGAAACCTGATGAAAGGGGGAAAATCGCAGAATGGGATGATGAAGGGAATTTGGTGGGGTAAGAGAAATTCTGTTTGAAAGATTTTCAATAAAATGAAAGACCCGTTGGATTAGATTCCAATGGGTCTTTTTCATTTGACTCTACAACTTGAAAAGATTATTTGAAAAAGAATTCAGTACTTCTGAAACATTATTTGAAAAATAAAGTATATTGCATTGATATCAATTTAATATCATAACAATATGGAAAAAATAACTAAACCCCTGTCCGGCTATTTGATGGTTTTGGTTGCGATAGCACTCATTCCTGCCACGGCCTTTTCATTTATCAATCAACTGAATTTTCTTGGAGCAATACTCGGTGTTTCATTAATTCTGGTCTTGCCAGGATTTTTCACCTTACAACCCAACAAGGCAATGGTCCTGATCCTTTTCGGAGCATATAAGGGTACGGTGAAAGAGAATGGATTTATGTGGGTAAATCCATTTATGACCAAAAACAAGATTTCCCTAAGGGTAAGAAATTTTGAAAACAAGCCACTAAAGGTGAATGACAAAATCGGTAATCCTGTGATGGTTGGGACTATTGTTGTTTGGCAAGTAGAAGATACTTTCAAAGCAACATTTGATGTGGAAGATTATGAAAACTTCGTCCATCTTCAAACAGACGCTGCTGTAAGGAAAATGGCAGGAAAATACCCTTATGATGATTTCGAAGCCGAAAATGCCGAAATCACATTAAGGTCTGGGGTGGAAGAAGTCAACCACTCTCTTGAAGAAGAAATCAAAGAACGACTCTACCATGCCGGAATCAAAGTCATCGAAGCTAGGATTTCGCACCTTGCTTATGCTTCTGAAATCGCATCTGCTATGTTGCAAAGACAACAGGCCACTGCCATTGTGGCTGCCAGAAGAAAAATAGTAGATGGTGCAGTGGGCATGGTTGAGATGGCTTTGGAAGATCTGAAAATCAAAGGAATCATTGAATTTGAGGAAGAGAAGAAAGCAGCCATGGTCAGCAACCTGATGGTGGTGCTTTGCTCTGACCGAGCGGCGAGTCCTGTACTGAATGTAGGAACACTCAATCAATAGTCATAAATGGTAGTCAATGAAGTGCAAAGTTTTAGAGGTTCGGTTTTAATGTTTGGAATTTTACTTCTGGAATTACCTACCCTGATTCTAGTTGGCGTCTTATGGCAAACCGGGAAATTAGGAGATGACGGACCCTTTGTAATGGGATTAGTAGTTGGCATGATGATCTTGATTTTCTGGTTATTGATGGCTATCAGGCTGGAATTAAGATTGACCACTGATGGATTATCATATAGAAACCCACCATTTTTGAATCGATGGACCAAAATCAACAAAGAAGAAATGGAAACCATTCAGGTTAAAAAAATGAGCGGAATATTGGAATATGGAGGAGTAGGTGTCAGATTTTCGAAAAAAACAAGGGCCTACATTTTCTTTGCCGACTATGTTGTGGAAGTTCAACTTCCGAAAAGAAAACTGGTTTTTAGCACCCATAAACCCAGAGAGATGGAAGAAATGATTTTATTGTGGAAAGAAAATAAAAATTTAAATACTGAAAATTATGGCTGATTATATATTAAAAGAATCCCAAAGGTTCAATCAGGTATTGATATGGATACCTGTGGTATCGGTTACATTAATCTTATTAGGCTTGTCCTTTCTTCTGCCGGACAAGTCAGTTGACTGGTTTGATCTATTCATTACTTTTTTAATTCTGGGCAGTGCTGTATTGTTTTTACTCTCCTTCAGGCTGGAAATAAGAATAGATGGAAAAAGCCTACAATATAAATATTCTCCGATCATCAATAATTGGAGAAAATATGGGTTTGAAGATATTGAGCAAATAGAAATCATGAAATACAATTCCTTATTGGAATTTGGTGGTTGGGGTATCCGATACAATTTTGACCATTGGCTGTACAATACCGGTGGCAAATACGGTTTGTTGATCACCACCAAAAATAAAAAGTTCATGCTGGGAACACATAAACCTGAAGAAGCCCAAAAAGCCATTGAGCAATTCAGGAAGTTTAAATTAGAATATAATGGCAGCTAAGAAACCTTTCGCTTTAAGAATAGATGAAAAGCTGATTAAAGCTGTCGAAAAATGGGCTGCAGATGAATTCCGTAGTACCAATGGACAAATTGAGTGGATTATCCAAGAAGCTTTGAAAAAGTCAGGACGATTTAAGAAATCAGAATTAAATGACCCAAACCAAGACTAAAGAAAGGATAATGTTCCTTAAAGTGCTTCAGGAGTATACAATAACTGACCAACTTCAAAATCATATAAAGTCAACTGCCTCATTTCGAAATAAGCAGTCCAATAATCTCTCAATGATTGGATGTAAGCCCTTCTGTTCTGATCTTTTTCCTGTTGGGCGATATTGAGGTCTGTTATGGTCACATTTCCGTTTTGATACCTTCGAAGGGAAATTTCATACCTTTTATCTGCCACTTTATCTGCAAGATCCGTAATCTCTAATCGGTCTTTGAGCATATCAAAATTTCGGACTTTGGTAAAGATTTCCTGCTCAAAATTTATCATATCCTGCTCAACTGTGTATTCCACCAACCGCTTGTTTGCCTCGGCCTGTCCCATACGGGCTTTGTTTCTCCCCCAGTCCAAAATCGGAACTGAGAATCCTATATTAAACAAAACCTGCCTATTGGGATCTGAAAAAATATCAACCCATGTAAGCGCAGCATTGTTGAGTCCATAACTGGCGTTCATCAAAACATTGAATCTTTGTCCTCTTGCATTGGCCACACCTGACTCTGCCTGCAAAAGTCTTCTGTCAAATCCCAGAGATTCTGCTCTATATTGAAATGCATAATCTATTGCCTCTTCGACATTGACAGTAAAATCAGGGATCTCACCGGGAGGCACTAAAGTTAAATCCGCCAATTCATTGATGCCCACATAAGATTTAAGCCTGAGTGAATTGGCTTCAAGATCCAAACTTGCCTGCGCTAAATCCTGCCTGGCCTGAAGTACCTGAAGTTCTACCTGTAATAATTTATCCTCATAGGTTGTCCCAATATTATACCTCCCCTGTTCGATTTTAAGAATTTCCTGAGTGTTTTTGAGGTTTTTAGTTGCAATTTCAAAATTGATCTGGGAGATGAGAACGTCAAAGAACAATTGGGTAACCGTTTGACTGATTTGCTCCATTTCTTCGACAAATTCTCTTTTGCTTTCTTCGTAAACCAATGGTTCGATTTTCTTATCCCATTTAAGGGGATTGAATGCAAATATGGGCTGGCTAAGTCGGACATTTACAGGTGTACCGCTCCATTGGGTCCTGGGACTACCAGCGGGTGCCAAAAAGTTATCGAATCTGTTTGTGGATGAATTGACAGACAACACACCTCCGGTGGCAGCAATTGATTGGACAACTCCCAATTCAAGGTCCATGAAATTTTGGCTTACCTCCCTGAATTCGATCGTGCCATCAGGCTGAACCACGTTATTGAATGCTTGTGACAATCTGGGCAAGGTCCCGTTCAGTCTCAGTTGTGGATTATAATTGGATTGATAGAACCGAAAATTCCAATACCTGTTTTCCTTTCTAGTCTCTGCTCTCAATGCAGCAGGTGATCTGGATTTGGCTCTCTCCACTATTTGCTGAAGTGAAAAAACAAGATTTTCCTGGGAAAATCCCCAGTTTGGCAATGCAAACATGAAACAAAATAATATGCTTCGAAATAAATTTTTACTCATACCTTAAAGAAGTTATAGGATCCTGACTTGCTGCCTTCCTTGCCGGAGCTATTCCAAATACAAGACCGACTGAAGCAGCAACTCCAAATGACAGCACGATTGAAGATATAGTGACAATAGTCGGGAAGTCCCCAAGAATGGATACCAAATACGCAAGGAAAATCCCTAAAGAAACACCTATTATACCTCCTGACACACTGATCATGACTGCTTCAAATAGAAATTGATTGACAATATCGGATTTTTTTGCGCCCAACGAAAGTCTTAGGCCAATTTCTTTTATTCTTTCCATCACTGAGGCCAACATGATATTCATGATACCTATTCCACCCACAAGAAGGGATATCCCTGCAATGGCTCCCAACACAAGGTTAAAAATATTTTGGGTGCGCTGCTGCTGCTTTAACAATAACTCTGGAATTGTTATTTCAAAGTCCACCACCTGATTATGTCTTCTTTCAAGCAATTTGGCAATAACCTCTGCGGTTGGATTGAGCGATTCACTTTCTTCCACTTGAACAACAATCTTGTCTATCTGATGATAATTCTGAGATAAAGTATTGCTGGGATCCTCATTCATGATACTATATCCAGTCACCAAATCTCTGTTTTTAAATCGGATCAACATGGATTGAATGGGGATATATACATCCATATTAAAATCCCGGATACCCAATTTGGATATGCTCTGTTCTGAAATCAACCTCTCTTCCATCACTCCGATTACCTCCAACCACTGATTTCCGCTTTTGATTTTTTTACCTATGGGGCTCTCTTTGGCAAAGAATTTCGATTGTACAGATCTTCCAATAATGCACACAGGATCACCATTGATCAGATTGCCGGGGCTGAACATTTTTCCTTCTCTCAGATGAAAATCCAATACTTCAAAATAGGCCGGAGTAATTCCTACAAGTTTTGCAGAACGCCTGATTCCGCTTTTGACCAAAAATGTTTCCAGAATTATCTCTGGGCTGATATTTCTAACCCCCGGAATCATTTCTGCAATCGCATCTACATCCGAAAGCCTTAATCCCGGACTGAATTTCCCTCTTTCGACTTCAAGGTCAGTCTCTTCCCCCAAGGTTTGTTCTATCTGTTCAAAAACCGGCTCAATTACAATATTATTGACTCCTACCAAGCGGATCTGTTCGAGGATTTCCTGTTGGGCACCATTTCCGATGGCGAGCATGGCAATGACTGCTGCCACACCAAAAATAATCCCAAGCGCCGTCAAAAGTGACCTCAGCTTGTTGGCAATTACTGCATCCAAGGCGATTTGGAAATTGGCTTTCAATCTTTCGTCAAACATAAAAATACTTTAGAGAATTACTGATTTCTTATTCTGCCATTTTTCGAAGTATTCATTGTCTGAATCTCCGAATCAGTAATGGGAACTGAAAAATCCAATTCTGGATTTCTTTTACCGTTTAGTTCTTCCAATAAAGTTATGGATGTGTTTTCGGACCAAGCGGGAGTGGATAAATAAACTTCCTGACCTTCACTTAAGCCCATTTCTATGACTATATCATTCGCATTTGCCAATCCCAATTTGACTTCCTGCTTTTTCTTATTTTCGAGAAAAACATAATTGACGCTATCGTTCATGACATTGATCGCCTCCAAGGGAACATATAGTACATTCTCAAGTTTTTCAATAATAATGGTATTGCTAGTGGTCATGGATGGCCTCATGGAGGCATCACTCTCATTCACCTTGATAATTACTTCAAATACTTTGGCATCAGAGTTTGGACGCTGCTGCCCTACATTGGCAACTTTTAATACTTCTCCCGTGTAATTTCTTTCAGGAAAAGCATCGAGTCCCAGCTCGACCTTTTGACCTGATTTTACTTTTCTTATATCTACTTCGTTGACATAAGTGACACTCTGCATGGAGGACAGGTCCGGCAATGTCGCTACGACAGGATTCCAACTACTGATTTGAGAGCCTTCTTTGATTTTACCTCCTCTACCTTGATAATAGATTACCATACCGTTTTGAGGAGCTGTGACAGTAAATTTTTTTAGAACCTCTTCAATTTGGGACACTTCCAATTGTACTTCACGCAGCCTGGCAGAGACCTCAACCATTCTTGCTTTTTCTTGCAATGTTTTTATCCTGTATCTTTCTTTTGCCTGTTCTAGGTCTCTTTTTGCCTTTTCGTAATTGTACTCATTTTGTTTGATTATGGCAGGTGGTTCATATTGAGATTGGTCTAAGATAAGTTTCATAGCCCCTACCTCATATTCCATGTTGATCAGATTATCTCTTTCCTGTCTCAATACCAAAGAGGTATCCAACTGCGTCTGTTCATATAAGGCTTTGTTTTGTTCCAGGTCAATCCTTCTGTCTTCCAATCTTCCAAAAAGTTCCGTCCTATCCAGAGAAGCTATAAAATCACCCTGCTTGACAATAGTGCCTTCATCTACCATTGATTCAATAGTTATATTCCCTACCCTATACCTCCTAGCCTCTGATGGACCCAAAATCTCAACGGAATTCAGTGCCTGCAATTCCCCTGAAGTGGTAATTTCTACCCTGAAATCACCTTGATTGACCTTGGCCATGATTTCGAACCCCTCTTCAACACCTCCCCGTGAGAAAAAATAGAAAATTGCAAGCAGGGACAAAACAATGGCTATTCCGATATATATGGGTTTTTTCTGCATGATCTATACTAATTGTGTAAATACAATAATACAACTTATAGACTTGGCATTGAACCCAATAAGAAAGTTTTAACACCATTAAAGTAATTTGCAAAATAAGGGAAATTAAGATTTAAGGCATATGATGGGTTTGGTTATCATTTAATAACTTGCACCCCTGTTAAGAGTAAACATTTACTTGTTTGATTTTCAAAACCTATTACATGAAGTCTTTAATCAGCTTAATCATCCGATATATCCCAAGAAAATATTTACAATTGGTTTCGCACTTTTTTCTCAGAATTGTCGCCATTTTTTACAAAGGAAATTCAGTCAACTGCAATGTATGTGATCACTCTTTCAGAAAATTCCTGCCTTATGGAAGAAAAGCAAGGGAAAATGCCCTTTGTCCCAATTGCCTTGCGCTGGAACGGCATAGGTTGATGTGGCTTTTCCTTGATAAAGAAACAAACTTCTTTACTTCCAAACTCAAGGTGCTGCATATCGCACCGGAATTATGTTTCATTGACCGCATGGAAGCCTTACCCAACCTGGAATACATCACTGCTGACCTGGAATCACCTTTGGCCAAAGTGAAAATGGATGTGCATCAGATTCCTTTTGAGGAAAATACCTTTGACGTGGTATTTTGCAACCATGTCCTGGAACATGTAGAGGATGATATTTTGGCTTGCAGTGAAATCAATAGGGTCCTGAAAAAAGATGGATGGGGAATCATCCAATCTCCGGTTTACGATCTGGAACAAACCTTTGAAGACAAAACCGTGACAGACCCTGTAGAAAGAGAAAAATTATTCGGTCAAAGAGACCATGTAAGAAAATACGGGAAAGATTATGCCAAAAGACTCAGCCGTTCAGGACTGAAGGTAAATGAAAACCTTTTTGTTAAAAACCTCCCTAATAGTCTGATAGCCAAGCATGCACTCCCTGAGAATGAAGTGATTTTTTATTGTGGAAAAGGGAAATAAAATCATTCTAACCCCTCTGTTGCCAGTTTGTTCATAAACCCGAAAATCAAACCGGCCCCGTAAAAACTCAATTGACCAAAAGAGGTGATCATTGAAATAAGTCCTACCCAAATTGAGCTGTTTCTGAAACCGGAATCGATAAAAACCAAAATCAACCAGGCTGAATACCCTATAAGGAATATCAAGAAAACCGAAGATGCCAAAAGCAAAAATACCAATCCATGCAGCCAACCCAAAAGAAAAATGGCTGGTAAAATATGAACCAATTTCACAGCCTCAGGATGAAATCTGCTCACATTGATTCGATTGCTGCCAAAAGAAAAGCTCTGCTTGAAAAAACTCAAGAGTGTGTTTTTCCTCTTGTGGTAAACAAAAGCTTCTTCCACCAATTCAAGATTGAACCCAAGTTTTTTTAATCTAATACTCAATTCAATATCCTCCCCGCTATTTGGATCCACAAATCCTTCTGAAGCTTCAAAAGCTCTTTTGGAAAGCCCCATATTGTACCCTCTAGCTTCATATTTAGCAGGATCTTTCATTTTACCTCTGATACCCCCTGTTGTCAAAAAAGAGGTCATGCTATAATTGATGGCTTTTTGGAAGGCAGAAAAGCTTTCCTCTGCTGCATCAGGTCCCCCATGGGCATCAAGCTTTCTCTCTTTGAGCGCTTTTGCCAGAACCGTAAAATAATGGGGCGGAATAATACAGTCCGAGTCGAACATGACAAAATAATCCCCTGCAGCTTTTTTCATCCCAAAATTCCTGGCGAATCCCTGACCTATATTTTCGATGAAATGATAACTGATCTGGATTTTATCTTTGAAGAAATCATATATATCCTTACAGGTAAAATCAGAACCATCTTCCACAATGATTACTTCAAAGTCCGCATAATCCTGCCTTAAGAGACTTTCAAGCAATTCCTTGATTTCAATGCGCCGGTTATAAACCGGTATAATGACCGAGAAAAACATCAATTGCGAAAGTTCAATTCCTCTTCAATATTATAATCGGATTTTCTACTGCTGGTGGAAGTCATCATCTCTGCCAAAAACCCGGTTAAAAACAATTGAACACCAACTATCAATGCGACCAATGCAAGGAAAAACAAAGGCTGGGCTGTGATTTCCCGCACTGCCTTTCCTTGATAGAGACCATAGATTTTCTGGAAAATCAGCCATGAAGTGATAAAGAAACCGGCCAAAAAGGAAACCGAACCCAATGTCCCGAAAAAATGCATCGGTCTTTTTTTGTAGCGATTGACAAACGAAACAGAAATCAGGTCAAGAAAACCGTTCAGAAATCTTTCAATTCCAAATTTAGTCTCTCCATATTTTCTGGGCCGATGCGCTACCACCTTCTCCCCGATTTTGGTGAAACCGTTCCACTTGGCTATCAAAGGGATATAACGGTGCATCTCCCCGTAAATATGAATATTTTTTACAACCCTCTTTTGATAAGCCTTGAGCCCACAATTGAAATCATGTAACCTGATCCCTGATATGATTCTGGTGATCCAGTTGAAAAATCTGGAGGGAATGGTCTTCGTGATGGGATCATGTCTTTTCTTTTTCCAGCCCGAAACCACCTCGTATCCATCCCCAGTAATCATTTCATATAATTCCGGTATTTCGTCCGGACTATCCTGCAGATCAGCATCCATGGTAATCACTACCTGCCCCTGAGCTTTGCTGAATCCCATATCCAAGGCGGCCGATTTGCCATAATTTCTGGTAAAGCTGACTGCCTTTACATTGTTGTTCAGACTTGCCAGTTTTTGGATTTCTTTCCAGGAATTGTCATTACTGCCATCATTTATAAAAATAATTTCATAAGAAAAGCCATGTCCTTCCATGATACGGCAGATCCAATTGTGTAATTCAGGAAGGGATTCTTCCTCGTTAAATACTGGAATAATGACAGAAATTTGAATCATTTTAACTTAATAGTCCAAAGACTTATCTCTCTTCTTTATTATGGCACCTAAAATCAATGAAAGAACAGCATAAATAATCAGAGCAATACCAAAAGCCTTTATTTGACCCATCAAGGTATAATTTGCAGATAAACCCTCTCTCATTTCATCAATCTGTTGAGTTGACATACTGTCAGCTGCTCCAAATTTTTCCATCATTTCCATTGTGTTTTCAAGCGTCTGTTCAACAAGAACTCCTGGAAGTGACGGGTCAACAACATTATACAACAAGGCAGTGCCAATTTGAGAAATAATACCCGCTACAACCATGGCAATGAATGAGAAATTAAAAGCTGGTCCGAATTCCATAAATCCCCCAATTGATTTTCTGTACTGTATCCCCAGATAAATCAATATCCCGATAAATACAACCAGCATACCAATTCCAAACGTACCTGAGGCAAGAGTTATTGGGCTGATGAAATAAACAACAAATGTGAGTACTACAGACACGATACCTAGAATAACCCCGGCATTTAATCCTGCTTTAAATGGTGTTTCCTGATTTTCCATATTGTTTAAAATTTAGTTTTCCTTAAAATTATTGAAAATATGATTGTAAAAAACAGTCCTGGAAGAATTTTCCAAATAAAATCATTGAGTGCAATATCCCATTCGGTCATTCCCAAAATCTGTTTGTAGGTGGTATCGAAGGACTCTTCATTGAGTTGGGAAATGATCATCTCTTTATTACTGTCCAAAACTTCAATCTTCAGAGATTTCAGCTCAGCAAACAATTCCGGGCTAATCAAAAGAATAAACCAGATACCCAATCCCGAAATTACCCCGATCATAGTGTAAATCAAAAATCCGATTAGCATCCCTTGGGAAAAACCCAACTCTCCTTGATTGACATCCTTCTTGAAAAATCTGATCCCTAAAAACAAAAATATGGGAATCAGAACAACGCCAAACAACATGCTAAGATTAGAAGGGTCATACCCCAGCCATTGGAACAACAAAAAAGCAATGACGCAGAATACTCCTCCAATCAGGCCAAAACGGTAGGTTGAATCTAAGTACCTGTTCATTTAGATTTTGACAAACTTATTTTTGTTGATCACATATTTTACTTTTCCTTTCAATTGGCTTTTGAACCAAGGAGAATTTGTAGACAGGGATTTATTGGAATATTTATCAAAAACCCAGTCTTCTTCGGTTGAAAAAATGGTCATCGTTTCCAAAGTGTCTGAAGACTGATTCAAAACCCCCGCAGGTCCTTCGGTAATTTTGCTTATCAGCAGAGGCCAAGATATTTCGCCTGACAGCTTCAACAAAGCAGGTAGAAAAGTCTGTAAACCGATCATCCCAAAAGAAGCCAAATCAAATTCCATTTGTTTGGCATCAGCATCCTGAGGCTGATGATTAGAGACGATGGCATCAATAGTTCCATCCTTCAACCCCTCAATCAATGCCTCCCTGTCTTCTTTACCCCTAAAAGGCGGTAAAACCTTAAAATTGGTATCAAAGCCGGTCAGGTCTTCATCCGAGAATATCAACTGATATAAAGACACATCTGCAGTTACCTTTAATCCTTCTTTTTTGGCTTGTCTTATTTCTTCTACTGCACCTTTGGTACTGATAGTCTGAAAATGAAGACGACCACCCGAATATCGTAAAATTTCAAGGTTTTTATGGATAGCGATATCTTCAGCTACGTTGGGAATTCCTTTCATACCTATCTTCGTAGAAGTAAGCCCTTCATGCATCTGCCCAAAAAGGGCAAGCAGCGGTTCATAGGTTTGGTCAAAAAGAATTCCATTGAATTTCTGAAGATACTGTAATATTTTCATCAGCCTGTCCGGATTGGAAATCGGTCTGATGCCATCTCCAAATACAAATACACCTTCCTGATGCAAATCAAGAATATCTGTAAAATCTTCCCCATGATTGTCTTTTGTGGCAGCAGCTTGAATAACCAAATCTGAAAACCAATGGGCAGACTTGGTTTTTAAAAACTGAACCTCATTTTTGGTTTGAATAGCAGGATGGGTATTGGGAAGTATTACTGCTTTGGAAAAACCGCTTACCGCCAGTACTTCACCAAGGCTTTCAACGGATTCTTTATACTCCTGCCCGGGTTCTCCCGTCATACATCTCAGATCAATCCATCCTTTAGAAGCAAAAAAATCAGAACAGTCAATGGTTTCTTCGATGGAATATGCGGAATCTCCATTTTCTTCCAGGATTTCATTACCTGTATAAATATAATTCTTGGGAGAATTTATCCTTTGAGAGTCAATTAACCTGAGCGCTCGAAGCAGTAAAGCCATATTTGAAAAGGTTTGTGCAAAACTGCAACAATATTCCAAAAAATGAAAGGAAAAAAGGATGACCTTACTTACCCGGGCAAAAGGAATACTGCAGGAATCCATTCCAGATCTCTTTCTTTCCCCATTTACCGAATGATTTCATATTCAAATAAAAAATGGAATTCTGAAATCAGAATCCCATCTTATAAAGGGCTTATAAATCGGTGTTTAAAAATTTTAATTTTCAACGCTGTAAGGTCAAAACCCCGGCTGACTTTTACAAATAAAATTGTTGGTTTTTTGAAGTTTCAACAATGTTTTTTTTAAACGGGAATAATACCAGACCGTCTCTGGCTCAATTTACCAAGAACCTGAATAAATAACCAATTTATTGTAATTCAACGAATTGTATTTTTAAACCGGCATGTACAAACTTAAAGCCCTCAATCCTAAAAAACAGATTCAGTATCTACTTTTATTCCCACTCAATTGTAGCTGGTGGTTTGGAAGAAATATCATAAACTACCCTGTTGACACCTTTGACTCTATTGATGATTTCATTCGACATTTTGCCAAGAAATTCATACGGCAAATGAATCCAATCTGCGGTCATCCCATCTACAGAACCCACTGCTCTGAGTGCTACTACTTTTTCATACGTTCTTTCATCACCCATGACTCCTACCGATTGGATCGGTAGCAAAATTGCCCCTGCTTGCCATACCTGATCATATAATCCATGGTCTTTTAGCCCCTTGATAAAAATCCAGTCAACTTCCTGTAGCGTCTTTACTTTCTCAGCGGTAATGTCTCCTAAAATCCTTATTGCCAAACCTGGTCCGGGAAATGGATGTCTCCCGATAATGGCTTCCGGAATGTCCAAGGCTCTCCCGACTTCCCTTACTTCGTCTTTGAACAAGGTGTTCAAGGGTTCAACCACAGAGAGTTTCATAAAATCCGGCAATCCGCCCACATTGTGATGGGACTTGATCGTGGCTGATGGTCCTTTGACAGAAACCGATTCAATGACATCAGGATAAATTGTGCCCTGACCAAGCCATTTTACCCCTTCAATTTTATGCGCTTCATCATCAAACACTTCAATAAAAGCTTTCCCAATAGCTTTCCTCTTTAATTCCGGATCAGATATTCCTGCCAAGGCGTCATAAAAGCGTTGCTTGGAATCTACTCCAATAACATTCAAACCAAGGGTTTTATAAGATTCCAAAACCTCTTCGTATTCATTTTTCCTCAAAAGCCCATTATCAACAAAAACACAGGTAAGATTTTCACCGATAGCCCTATGGATCAAAGTAGCAGCCACCGATGAATCTACACCTCCGGAAAGACCCATCACCACTTTATCATTACCTATTTTTGCTTTTAGATCAGCTATGGTAGCATCGATAAATACATCTGATGTCCAATCCTGAGAACAATCACAGATTTGAACCACAAAATTTCTAAGCAAATTCTTACCTTCAGTGGAATGCGTTACTTCGGGATGGAATTGGATACCATATGTTTCTTCACCCTGAATTTTAAATGCCGCTACCCTGACCGAGGAAGTGCTGGCAATCACATCAAAACCCTCGGGAAGTTCTTTGATCGTATCTCCGTGGGACATCCATACCTGAGAACCATGGGTCATTTCCTTCAAAAGATCGAAATGCAAATCAATATGATCGAGATTGGCGCGGCCATATTCTCTGATTTCAGAGGGCAGAACTTCTCCCCCATATTTATGGGCTAAAAGCTGCGAACCATAACACACACCCAAAATCGGTAATTTTCCCCGTAGCACATCGAGATCCAGATCAGGGGAACCTTCATCCCTAACAGAACAGGGGCTACCGGATAAGATAATCCCTTTGATATCTGAGGTAATTTCGGGGATTTTATTGAATGGATGGATTTCGCAATATACGTTGAGTTCCCTAACCCTTCGGGCGATGAGTTGTGTATATTGGGAACCGAAGTCAAGAATGAGGATTTGTTCTGCCATGCGCAAAGGTACACAGGGCAATGAGATTGAAAAAAAGTTATCGGAAAATTTTCAGAAGATTATTTTGCAGGTGGGAGAAAGGGAATGGAAGGACTCTTCTGTCAGCCAGATTGGTAGAAATTGTCCGCTACACCAAAGGAGCGAATGCGCGGTGGATTTTAAAATTGGAAGAATATAATTTGAACAGGATAGATTGGGGATTTACAAGAATTATTATTTGTGAACTATAAAGTGGCTAGGAAACTGAGTTGGAAGCATGAAGATAAGAAACAAAGTAAGAGCACTCAAAAAACTTCCAAACATTCAGTCCGTAGAACTTGATTAAAGAAAATGCGAAGGGCATAATTTTCGTTTGCAGTTCGTTTGAGAAAGTGTCCAATCCAAATCTGAAAGTGAACGCCGAGACCCGAGCGGAAGAGAGTGTCAGATGGTAGGCTATTTGATCACGACAGATAACTACTTATTAATTAGGCGGTCCACTTCTGTCCGAAGCAGTATATTTTCATGTGCGTTATTCGTATCCGGGTATTTTTGGTACCCAAAAACCGTCCTTTCGTCCGGCGCACCTGAAAAATTAATTTGATTGATTATTTTTTCACTGCAACAATCCTATCCCAAAATTGCCAGATTGTTTGAAGCATTGTGAATGTTACTTGCTCTTATGATATAAAGATCTCGTTTTGATTAATGAAATGTCACCTTTATTAAACGCCAATGATTCTCCTGTGGAGTTGTTGTAGAAAAATATATAGTTTGATGTTTCTCCAATGAAAGAAAAGTCTCTGTGATATGTGCCTATTTCTCTTTTTTCATTTGTTTGAATAGTAATGTTTCTGGTACTTTTTCCCTCTTTAACAAATTTAGCTTCATATAATGCAATGCGTGAAAGTGAAAAAAACATAAAAACAATAAATAAGAATGATGGAAAAATTAAATGATTTTCATTTACAGATTTGATTTCAGGGTTGATAATCCAAAAAAATTTTATAGCTACAATTGGAAGAGCTAAAAATCTTAAATCAGAGCCCTCAGGCATTTTTTCCATACTTAACAATACTAAAAAGATGATTATAAGTGTAGTTATTGAATGAAATATTAAAAAAATCTCTTTGCTATGGGTCATTCTAATAAATCTTAGGTAAACTTTGTCTGGTTTAGACCTTAATAATTTTTTTTTGATAATTGGTTTTAAAACAAAATTTATTGTTACCTCTTTGTAAAGTAAATATATTATGATATCAAGAATAAAAAGTATTTTCAATAAATCAAGTAATATGGAAATTGAGAAAAAGATAAAATCCGACAATGAAATATATTGTTCAATTGAAATTCCAAATTCTCTATAGTAAAATTTAAAAAATGTATATGCTATTGCATAGAGTGCAAAAATAATTAACGGAACAACTTTAGAGTAACTTTTTAAAAATTTTTCCATTGATTACCCCCCCCTCTAATTCTTGACTTTCTTATACCCAGCCAGCTGCAGCACCTCCCTCATTTTTTCCACGCTGATGGATCCACTGTCATTGAACTGTTTGCGCAGCGCCCGGACAGTTGATTCATTCATCCCCATCTGATGAAGGATCCAACGGATATTGATTACTTGATTGAAAAGGTATTCAAGAGTTCTTCCTTTATATGATTGGTTGAAGAGAGCAGAAAGGACTTTATGTGATGTTTCTTTTAACATTCCCAAATCTAAATATTTCCGTTGTAAGTTCCCAACGGTCTTTTTCCCTAAACCCCTCTCTTTCTTTACCACATATTTAAGTCTACATTCCCCATTATAGGATCATAAAAGCCATCAAACCACCATTCCTTTGAACAAGTTATTTATTACTCACCCCACCACATAGATACTCTTTCCAAATGGGAGGGATTGGATCGATGGCAGAATGATGTGGTTACTCGATCGAAAAGGCCTTGGCCGGATTTTCTATGAGCATCAGGTCCAATTCCTTTTGAGTAAATCCTTTTTCTTTCATTAAGGGAATCAACTCATCAAATAAATCTGTATAACCTACAATATTTCCTCCACCTGGCTCCCCGGGGCTGTACCAACCTGCATCGTGGGAAAGAAGCACCCTGTCCAAGATTTGATTTTCCTTACAAAAGACAATCCTATCAAGATGCCCAGGCACATCCCAGGCAATTCCATCCAAACTGATCCAAACACCTGATTCAGCAGCTTTCTTATAGTTGTTAAAATCTTTTTCTGTCTGTGCATGCACCCAAACAAAATTCGAGACATCTACTCCTGACTCCTTTAAAACATCAATTTCAGCTTTTGCGGTTTTCCAAGTTCCTGTATGGGAAACAATGAGAAGTCCTGTCTCCAAATGTGTGATGGCTGCGGCCTGAACGAGCTTTTTGTCCATGTCAGAAAGTATAGCTCCTTCATTGACGGAAATTTTTATAAATCCGGGCTTGATCCCAGTGGTTTCTATTCCCTCTCTGAATTCCTTTATCCAACGATTGGCCAATTGTACTGCAGATTCATCTAAAGCATGTTCCGGCAAATATTTAGTTCCCACCGCTCCGTAGTAACCCGTATTGGTCAAAAAACGGATTCCGGTCAATTCTGTAAGTTTATTCAATAAAACAGGATCTTTCCCCAAATAAGAAGGGGTACATTCGACTATGGTTTTGACTCCCCTGACTTTTAATTCCTCCAAAAATGGGAGTACCCTCTGAATAACAGAATCCTTATCCCAACGGTGATAGCCTGTGGAATCTGCGCCTATAAAGTCTACCAAAATATGTTCATGAATCAAGGTCAAGCCCATTTGATCTGCACTGATTTTTCCGGAGACAGTTTGGATATAGGTGGACTTTTGGTCAATACATGAAAAAATGATAAAAATTACCAAGAAGGGGATTATGTTCCTTTTCATATCTAACTCTTTGGAGGTGGATAATAAAATTAAGGATAATTTTTCCTGTTTTGTTAATTTAAATTATCAAAAGTAAGGCATATCTATTTCTCCAAGTCCCTTTAGGGACAATATATGGGTAGAAAAAACCATTAATGATTGATTTTTGTGCCTTTAGGTACAAAATATATTCCGTACCTAAAGGCACGGGAGGTTCATTTCCGGATTATAATGTTACCAATTTCTTGTCCCTAAAGGGACGGAATAAAAATCTTTATCAAAACTTGATATATCTACATTTATAAAAGAATCTTGAAAAGACCATTTTTTAAGGGATATCAATCCCCCGTTTCACTCCCATTCTCTCCTTCAAAAAGTGTCTCCAATTCCACTGCCTGGATTTTTTCTACTTCTTCCAAATACCTTCCAAAAACTGCGGTGCTTCCATGGGTGAGGTAAACTTTCTCTGCATCGGTTGCCTTGATGGCAGAAATCAGCCCCTCCCAATCTGCATGGTCAGAGAGTACAAATCCGGCATCGGCAGCACGGCGGCGTCTTGCTCCACGGATATTCATCCAACCTGAGCAGATTCCTGTACGGTAAGGTGAAAACTTCTTCATCCAAGGACTTCCCATTGCAGATGGTGGGGCAATGATCAAAGCGCCTTTAAACCTGCTTTTGGGCACTTCCTGTGTTACCTTGGGTATATCAATGACTTTTACCCCACTGGCCATCAAAGCTTGGTTGGTATTCCATATGGCACCATGGGCAAAAACCTCCCCAATGGAATAATCAAGATGATTGATGATGCGTTGAGCTTTACCTAAAGAATAAGCGAAAACAACAGAATTGAGGCCCTTTTCAGCATTAGATCTCCACCAATTGTTCAGGCTATCGAAAATCTCCTTCTGGGCCTGCCATTTATAGATGGGCAAGCCAAAGGTACATTCTGACACAAACTCCTGGCATTTCACTGCTTCAAATGGTGCGGAAAGTCCATCATCTTCCACCTTATAATCCCCGCTGACTACAACTGTTTTTCCTTTGAGCTCTAATCTGATCTGGGAAGATCCTGGAATATGGCCTGCAGGGTGAAGCGAGATTTTTACACCATTAATAAGAATTGGCTCATTGTAGTCTAAAGTTTCCAAGGAAATATCCTGGCCAAGTCGGAGTTTCATCACTTCAGCGGAATGGTGATGGGCGAGGTAATGCTTCATCCCATACCGGGAATGGTCAGCATGTGCGTGGGTAATGATGGCCTTTTCAACCGGCCTCCATGGATCGATAAAAATATCTGCTTGGGGGCAGTATAAACCAGAAGGGGTCAGTTCTAAAAGGTTCATATTAAATTTTTGAACATGGTTAAAATTTTTTTGCCATTAAGCAATCATGCCAGAGGCAAGGAAATAGAAGACCAACGACCGAAGATGGGTTAGCCGCAGCATTTACCAAAAAATTAATTGAATCTGCCGTCTAAAGAATCTCTTCTAAATCCTTTCCCGGCTTGGGATAGCTTAATTTGGACAATCTCTTACCAATATGGTATTCGTCCAAACCTGAGACCGTAACTGTACCCAAAGCATTTAAATCCAAAGATCCATCTTCCCGAAGTCCTTTTTCATCTATTCTGATATGTTCAATAGACCCAATGACCATTACTGTACCATTTACTTGAAGGGTCTGGGTTTCTACCAATTGGCAACCCACCTGCAATGGACTTAATGAAACAAAAGGAGCATAAAACCCTTCAAGATAAAATTCTTTCAATCCTGTAGCATCAAATTCAGACCCTTCATATCTTGCTGCAGTCTGATGCGCATCTTTATAAAAATCCGATGTGACATGATTGAGTGTGAAAAATCCAGTTTCAAGGATGTTTTCCAGTGTATGCCTGGGAACAGTATTTGGCCTGAAAAGAACTCCCACCAAAGGGGGTGTGGCCCCTATGTGAAAAACCTGTGAAAATGGAGAAAGGTTGGATACGCCTGATTTACTTTTTGTACCAATGAGGTTGAGACTTTTATAACCTGAGAGGCCATTGATGAAGTCTCTTCTAAAAAAAGATTCAGCCTCTAAAATCGAGGCTTTATCAAAATGCTGCATCATACCAATATAGCTTCTTCTATAGATTCGCAGTATTTGATATCCAAAAGGTGAATGATATTGTCAGGGTTGTTTTTAATAATCTGATCTTTGGCAATCATCACCATTTTTTCAAACCATTTTTCCTCAGGAAGTATTTTCCTGTGTTTGGAAAGACCGAATTCCAACATCTTGTTTTTCCAATTCAAAAAGTACCATTCCATGGTAGGTTGGTGAAATGCTCTTAATGACCTTTTGTCAAAAATGAATTTTTCAAATTTCCCGTTTTCGACAATTCGACTGATTTCTTTAAAAACCTCTTTAAAATCATCTATTGGAATATAATCTGTCATGAGTTCACAAATTATCATACCCGCTTTATGATTGGCATAAACCCTAGCATCTCTAACCTCAAACAGCAGTTCGAAATTATTGATTTCTATTGCATTGGCTGTAATATTCATGATGCTGATCAATTATTTAGTGAAATGAACGGTTTTTTAAGTGGTGGCCATTGGTGACCTCAGCTTTGAAGCTACCCAGATTTTCTTCTAGACGTATAGCATAATCCAAGGTTGTCTTTATTAGTTCCTGTTGGGATTGGATTTGTTCTTTCAATCTTGCCAATTCCCTGTTCATATCGGCCAATTTAATTTCATATTCCTTTTTCAGCCTTTCCTTTTCAAGCCTGGCCTTTTCCAGTTCTTCCCTGAAAATCAAAAATGATTCCGGTGGAGTCCTCATAATCTTTGTACTTTAATCTTCGGGATAATACCCATATTTTACTACACTAAATTCAACAAATTGTTTAAAAAAATGTGCTCTTACCTTAAGGAGGACAATCCCCCATCAAGGTGCATAACCTGACCTGTCATCCAACTTGCGTTATCTGACAAGAGGTAAACAGCAGCCGAAGCAATATCCTCAGGTTGACCATATCTTCCCAATGGATGTCTTTTATTGGAAGCTTCTTTTTTATCCTCGGTACCCAACAGCTGACTTGCTAATGGGGTATCAGTTAGTGAAGGGGCTACTACATTGACCCTGATTTTATTGGGTGCCCATTCTGCCGCCAATGATTTTGCCAATCCCTCTACAGCACCTTTGGCACTGGAAATGGAAGAGTGGAAGCCCAATCCAATACCTACTGCTACTGTACTGAAAAGCACCACAGCGGCAGAATCTGATTTTTTCAAACCTTTCATACAGGCCTGCAAAACTCTAACCGCACCTAGCACATTTACATTGTAATCTTTTTGAAAATCTTCAATTGTAAAACGGTGAAATGGTTTTAAATTGATAGTACCAGGACAATACACCAATCCATCAATCACCTCGGGTAAATTTGGAATACCATCAAAATCCTCAGCGACGTCCAATTTATGATCACCTTCTCCGCTTCTGGAATAATTATACACCTTAGCCCCCATTTCAGTGAGTTTTTCCAAAATGACCTTCCCAATTCCAGAGTTTCCTCCAATGATTACAATGTTTTTACTTTTCATCTTTTGGTATTTATCTTAATAATCAAATAGGATTAAAAATGTTTATTCTATCCATAAATTCTTTGAATTTGAAAAATCATAGCGCTTTTTGAACGATGGAATTAAAAAAATAAAAACCCAAAAAATATATACCAAATCCTATAAAATATAAAGACCGGAGTTTGCTCCCCGGTCTTCAAATTGGTTTAGTTTTAACGGTATTTTATAAACTGATATATTTCATGAATTCTGATTTGGTATTGTCATCTCTATCAAATTTGCCACTGTAAAATGAGGTGACTGTAGAGCTATTGACATCCTGCACACCTCTGGTTGAAACACACATATGGTGTGCATCAATTACAACAGCCACATCATCTGTTCCCAATGCCTCTTTCAATTCATTCCCAATCTGCATTGTCAATCTTTCCTGAACCTGAGGTCTTTTGGCATAGTATTGTACTATCCTGTTGATTTTAGAAAGCCCAATAACACTGCCATTTGAAATGTAAGCAACATGTGCTTTGCCATAAATCGGAACGAAGTGGTGTTCACAGTTGGAAAAAAAAGTAATGTCTTTTTCTACCAACATTTCATTGTATTTATATTTATTCTCAAACAATTTAGCAACGGGCTTATTTTTTGGATTCAGCCCGCTAAAAATCTCTTTTATGTACATTTTGGCTACTCGATGGGGAGTTCCTTTCAGACTATCATCAGAAAGATCCAATCCCAGAATATGCATAATTTCCTTGAAATGCTTTTCAATCAACTCAATTTTGAGCTCATCATCCATTTCAAATGCATCCTCTCTTAGGGGAGTTTCAAGTGAGGTTCCAATATGTTCGTCTCCTATTTCATCCGTAGGACGGGAACCATTAATTCCCATTGTATTCAACAAAATTTCTTTCTGTTTCATATAGTCGAATTATTAACTCGTGTTTTGAATCGATTTTTTTTCTTAAAATATTCCAAATAACCACAGCAATATTTTCCGCTGTTGGATTGATAGTTCTAAATTCATCAGTATCTAAATTAAGGTTTTTATGATCAAATCTGTTAAGCACGTTCTCTTTAATCAAATCACTCAGGATTTTCATATCATACACATACCCTGTATCAGGATCAATTTCACCCACCAATTTGACAATCAATTCGTAGTTATGTCCATGGTAATGGGGATTATTGCATTTCCCGAATATCATCTGATTTTTTTCGTCTGACCAATTTGGGTTATATAATCTATGAGCTGCATTGAAGTGCTCTTTTCTATATACTGCTACTTTCATTGTTTTACAAACAGGGATTACTTCTTTTTTGTTTAATATTTATTAAATTTCTTTAAACAAAAATTATAAGGAATTGGAAACCAATATACTAATGATGTGAAAAAACATTTAAATTTTAATTTGAATGAATTCAAAAAATTAAACACCCAAATAAACAAAAACAGTTCCATTACATCATATATTGCCAAAAAGCATTTTAAATAGACTTCAAATCATTTCCTTTTTTTAAATTAATTTAATTTGCAACTTATAGAAATTGGAACTTTTTTTGTAATCATATCATTACCAAACAGTAATGCAAAAAATCACCCTAATAATACTCCTTCTTCTCGGCAGTTCGTTTTCCAATTATTTCCTCGTAAATAGTTCGCCTTCAACTATTTTATTGGAAATGTCCTCAGAAAGCCATTTTGTAGAACTTATCAGTTCCAATAATTCCAATTCAGCATTTCCCTTTCCTGAAAGAGATGTTTTATCTCTTGGTATCAAAGGTTATTTAAAATTAAAAGACCAAGGGAAATTACCCGAGGGAAAGCCGTTGACCATCATCGATTTTTCAATACCTTCTTCCGAAAAAAGAATGTGGATTATTGATATGGAAGATGGACGTATAATACATCATGGTCATGTTTCACATGGAAGAAATTCCGGTGACTTACTGGCAAAAAACTTTTCAAATACCAATTCTTCCTACATGAGTAGTTTGGGTTTTTACCTCACTGCAGAAACCTACCAAGGTAAACATGGTTATTCTTTGCGATTGGATGGCCTCGAAAAAGGATTTAACGACAATGCAAGAGACAGAGCAATAGTTATCCACGGGGCAGATTATGCGCGGGAGGATTTTATCAGACAAACCGGTAGATTAGGCAGAAGCTTGGGCTGTCCCGCTCTTCCAAACGAAATAGCAGGAGATATTATTGATTTGATCAAAGAAAGGTCTTTACTTTTTATTTATGGTAAGGACGACAATTATCTGAATCAATCCCAAATTTTAAACGCATGAAAATTTAATTACTTTATTTTTTGGAGGGAACTGAATATCTCTGGATCCCGATCATAAATATCCTCTCTGAAATAAGAATTACCTTTTCCGTCTGTCCAAGAAGTCAGGTACAGGATTACCACAGGAATCTTTCTATCCAGCATTACAGTCTGTTCTTTAGTCTGATTCATTGCATTTCGGATTTTTTCATCTGTCCAGTTAGCATCAAATGACAACAGTAATTTTGCAAGTTCAAAAGGTTTTTGGATTCTGATACAACCATGGCTCAGGGCCCTGTCTTCTCTGGCAAAAAGGCTGCGGGATGGTGTGTCATGAATATAAACACTGTATTTATTGGGAAACATAAATTTTACCAAACCCAGTGAATTCTGCTCACCTGGTTCTTGCCTGACGATATAAGGAAAATTGCGTGGATTTACCTTAGACCAATCAATGGTATTTGGATCCACAATTGTTCCTGATGAAGTCAGCAGCTTCATATTTTTCTTGGCAAGGTATTGATTGTCTTTTTTTACTGCCGGAATTATCTCATTTCTCGTAATTGAGGAGGGAACAGTCCAAGTAGGGCTAAAGACTATGTATGCCATCGGGGCATTGAACTGTGGGGTAGAATGATAACTTTTACCAACAATAACTCTTGAAGTAAGAACTGTATCTCTTTTTTGAATAAAGTCCAATTGGAAATTGGCAGTATTCACCAAGATCAGTTCCATGTCTTTGATGCTGTCAGGAAGCCACCTCAGCCGCTCCAAATTCACTGAAGCTGTTTTGATGAGTTGTTCCGGAGTCATATTGGAAGCTCGAATTGTACCTTGGCCGATCACCCCATCAGGTTCCAATCCATGACGTTTTTGAAGGATTTTTATACCAGACTCCATAATGCTGTCATAGATCTTTTCCTCAATGGGCTCATAAGGTTGCAAAAAATTCCAGAAATAAAGTCTTTCCCGGATTTCCGGAATAACATTGTTTGACTCTCCCGGTTTGATAGATTTATCAGTCTTCAAGGGTTTCCAAGTTGCCAATGTCCCCTTGGTAAATCTGTCCTGATCATCAAACAATTGCCTTAAACCGTCCCGCATTTTTTTGTAAATGGTAAATGAAGGATAAAGTTCTTCAAAACTTTTCCGGATGCTACCATTGGCCAATGCTGATTCCAACCTGAGATCAATCCTCAGTTCAGGGGTATTTCTTTGGATATTCCAAGTGGTCTTCAGACTTTCGGGATCAACTTTACCTTTGCTCAAATGAGAAGATAACATCACAAAAGCATCTGTCAACAGCACATCCACAGCCGCTAGATCAGTATTATTCAACACTTCACCCGTTTTTTGGCCAGCCTCTATCCTTTCAAAATATGAATTGATCAATGCCAAATGGTAGTCATTGGGATTCAGTCCATCAAATTTTGACTGCTCAATTTCGTACCGCATCTCATAGGCAATTTCCAACAGTTTTTTATCCTTCAACCAAGCAGGAGTAAAATGTCTCTCACTATAAAACTGATTGATTACTACAGAGCTGAATAAATCTTCACCTGCGATTTGAGATCTTTCATCCGGACTTTGGCTTTCGAGATAGTTTCTGATAAAATTTGGGATGTCATTTTCTGAATTGAACTGTTGACCAAAAACAGGTCCATAGAACAAAATCATCAGAACTTGCAATACGTATCTTTTCATTTTATTTCTTTTTCTTCCATTGGATGGAATATAAATCCAATCTCCTCTGATCCAGATTCCTTACACTCCCTGCCTTTCTCTGCTTGGTCAAAAGGTCCAAGTCAACATCCGCAACGATGGTAGTCTCCGCATTTTCAGCAGCTTGGGCCACAGTAGCATCATGGGGAAAAGAAAAATCAGAAGGTGAATAAATCGCGGCTTGGGAATATTGGATATCCATATTTTCTACTCTTGGGAGATTACCGACAGATCCTGTAATGGCGACATAACATTCATTTTCCACCGCTCTTGCTTTTGCACAGGTATTTACCCTTAGGAAAGCATTTTTGGTATCTGTCCAATAGGGCACGAATAATATGTCCATTTCCTGTTCGGCCAAAATCCTGCCCAATTCAGGAAATTCCACATCATAACAGATCAGGATACCAATTTTTCCTGCATCTGTATCAAACACTTTAATCCCATTACCTCCCTGAAGTCCCCAATAGGCTTGTTCATCAGGTGTAATGTGAAGTTTGTATTGTTTGTCTGTGGTCCCATCTCTCCTGCAGAGGTAGCTGACATTCCTGAGTTTTTTTCCATCGTATTCAGGCATACTACCTGCTATAATATTGACATTATAGGAAAGTGCCAGGTCACTCATCCTGCTTACGATTTCATCTGTATAATCTGCGAGATTTCTGATGGCCTCAGAAGCATCCATATCATTGAATTCAGCCAAAAGTGGGGCATTGAAAAATTCAGGGAGCAGACAGAAATCTGATTTGTATCCAGATACAGTATCCACAAAAAACTCCACTTGCTGCATCAGGTCATCTACACTGTTGAAACGGCGCATTTTCCATTGCACCAATCCCAAACGTACTATTGACTTTTTATTGCCGATCAGTTTCTCGTCTTTTTCATAATAGATATTGATCCACTCCAAGAGGGTGGCATAGGCTCTCGAATCAGTATCTTCAGGCAAATATTTTGTGATCACTTTTCTGACGTGAAATTCATTGGCCAACTGAAAAGACAAAACAGGATCAAAAATTTCTTTGCTTTTGACCAGATCGATGTATTTGCGTGGAGTCATTTGATCGGCATATTTGGAATATCCCGGAATCCTTCCCCCTGCAATGATCGAACGCAAATTCAGGTTTTCACATAGTTCTTTCCTGGCATCATATAACCTTCGACCCAGTCGCATGCCCCTGTATTCCTTATGTACAAAAACATCCGTCCCATATAGCGTATCCCCATCATCATCATGGGTATCAAATTTACCAAAACCTGTAATCTGATCGTAGGTATGGTTATCGCCGAATTTGGTATAATCAACTATCAAGCTCAGGGCCGCGGCCACTACTTTACCGTGATCTTCTATACAGATCTGACCTTCCGGAAAAACCTTCAGTTGATTTTTTAACTCCTGTCTTGACCAAGCACCACCCTGATCTTTATAAATTGTGACCATGATTTCACGTATGTCGTCATAGTCTGAAAGTTTAATATTGCGGAGCTTAAGCCTATGCTCCAATTCATCTCTTTGCTTACTCATAGCACAAAATTAACTATAATTCAATCAATTATTTCTTATTCTTATCAAATGGAATCAAAAACAAAACTATCTTCCGTAGTTCAAACAATTTTTTGACCAAAGCCATTAATATCTTATATTAATTCCAAATTGGCTATCAAATTAACTATCAGTATTTAGATTGAAACCATAAAATTTCAAAAAAACAGGAAAACTTAAGTGGATAAATTTTTAGAACTATTAAATGATATCTTCAACTACCGGTTGTTTGCAGTGGGAGAGTCTAATCTTACTATCGGATTGATCTTGACCTTGATTTTTTCGATCGTTGTCTTGTTGATCATTGCCGAGTGGATAAAAAAATTCATTGTTGTAAAAGTTCTTAAGAAATACAACATAGAACAAGGGACAAGACAATCGGTAGGCACCATAGTCAAATATGTCTTGATTATTGCTGGGATGTTTTCCATTCTCCAAACAAATGGAATTGACCTGAGCGCATTTGGAATTCTTGCAGGAGCTTTGGGTGTCGGTATAGGTTTTGGACTTCAGAATATCACCAATAATTTCATCAGTGGCTTGATCATTCTTTTTGAACAACCAATTAAAGTGGGGGATAGAATTGAAGTTGGAGATACTTCGGGAGATGTCATCAAAATTTCTGCAAGATCCACTACTGTTGTGACCAATGATAACATCAGTGTCATTATTCCCAATTCCAAGTTTATAGACGACCAAGTCATCAATTGGTCACATAATGACAGAATGGTCCGGTTCAATTTTGCTGTTGGAGTCTCCTACAAAGAGGATCCTCAAAAAGTGAAGCGGGTTTTGATGGAAGTGGCAATGGATAACCCCAATATTCTTAATTCTCCCGAATCTGATGTTTTGTTCGAAAAGTTTGATGACAGCAGTCTTAATTTCAATTTAAGAGTCTGGACTTCCGATTATATCAACAAGCCTGGAGTGTTGAAAAGCCAACTTTATTATGAAATTTTTAGGAGATTCAGTGAGGAAGGAATAGAAATTCCTTACCCTCAAAGAGATATTCATATTATCAGCAGTAAGGAAAAAATTGAATAATTGGTTTTTTTTATATTTCTTTATGGGATTATTATATATCTCGCCCATAATTGCCCTATTTACGATTAAATATGCTTTTCAATGAAAAAGTTACTATTGTCAATTTTTATTATATTCCTAGCCTTTGAGACCTTTTCCCAAAGTTTTAACAGATACAAGTTTGATGCACCTTGGTCAGTTTCAGCTTCATTAGGCCCTACTCAATATTTTGGCGAATTATATTCTTTATGGAAATACAATGAAGGCATTCAGCCTGATTGGAATGTCAATATGGCCGTTAGGAGAACCGTCGGGACATATATAAGACTGAGAGCTGATTTTACTTATTATCAGATTTCAGGTCAGGACCCTCCTGCGGATCCCAGAAGTTTGAGACAACCTCGAAATCTTCATTTTATGGCAAGGAACTGGGAGGCGGCATTTTTGGGTGAATTCCATATCAAACCGGTAAAGGTTTATAATATTACCAGAAGTTTTATCAACATATATGCATTGGCAGGTGTAGGTATTTCGTCCAATAATCCCAGAGCAGAACTCAACGGAAGTTGGGTTGATCTAAGACCTCTGCAGATTGAAAACAATCCATACGAAAAATATATTATTGTTTTCCCAACAGGAATTGGCATGAAATACAAGCTCAATGTCTACACTGATCTTACTTTGGAAATGAACTACCGGTGGACATTGACTGACTATATGGATGATATCAGTGCCTATAATGTCAGTGAGTTTTACCTGGATTTGTTGGAAGATTATGGCGTAAATGGAAATGGCCCAAGGCCGGACAGGTTAAGACTAGCCATTAGAAATCCTGACTTTATCAAAGAAAACGGGGAACCTGACACAGACCGAATACTGAATAATGGGGGCAGAATAAGAAGGGGCTCCGGATTGGATGAAAGATTTGACGGTTTTCTCTCCTTCAATATTGGCCTCGAGATCTATCTATCCAGGGATATTTGGGATAACTGGATTTTCAGAAACAGGATTTATGAGAAAAGTTTTAGATTCTGGTAGTAAAAGATTTAAGATCTGAGATTTTAGATTTAAGATTTTTTCGGCAATACAACTAGTTTTGATTTTTTCACATCAATTCAAGGATGAATTTTAACGGGTCGGTTTTCTCCGATCTTCTGTCTCCAGTCTTCCTTCTTTGGTAAAAGCAATTAAGGAAATTTCAGCCATTTCCCGCTTATTTTTCTATTTTTGCAAGCAATTCATTCAAAGCAACGCATTAATTCAATAATGGCAGATTACAATTTTCAGGAAATAGAGAAAAAATGGCAGTCTTACTGGGATAAAAACCAGATTTTCAATGCCGAAGTAGATCATTCCAAACCTAAGTTTTATTCCTTGGATATGTTTCCTTATCCATCTGGTGCGGGACTTCATGTGGGTCATCCACTCGGTTATATAGCCTCAGATATCATTACCCGGTACAAAAGGCTACAAGGATTCAATGTACTACACCCTATGGGCTATGATTCCTTTGGACTACCGGCTGAACAATACGCCATTCAAACTGGGCAACACCCGGCGCTAACTACTGAACAAAACATCCAAAGATATACCGAGCAACTCAAAAATATCGGTTTTGCTTTTGACTGGTCCAAAGAAGTCAGGACGTCCGATCCTGAATATTACAAATGGACCCAATGGATTTTTATGCAGCTTTTTGATAGCTACTATGATAAAAAACTAAACAAAGCAGTAAAAATTGATTCTCTGATTGCTTTTTTTGAAAAAGAAGGAAATTCAGGAATCCAAGCAGTATGCGACGAAGAAACCCCTTCCTTCTCAGCAGAGGATTGGAATACCTTTTCTGAAATTCGAAAACAGGAAATACTTCTTCACTACAGACTTACATTTTTGGCCGAAACTACGGTCAACTGGTGTTCTGCACTTGGAACAGTCCTTTCCAATGATGAAGTGAAAGATGGATTTTCCGAGCGAGGTGGGCATCCCGTAGAGCGGAAAAAAATGATGCAGTGGAGTATGCGCATCACGGCCTACGCGGAGAGACTGCTACAAGGCTTGGAGAATTTGGATTGGTCTGAACCCATTAAAGAGATGCAGAGAAACTGGATCGGGAAATCCATCGGTGCAGAAATGGTCTTTCAGGTCAAGGGGCAGGACAAAATGATCAAGGTTTTTACAACCCGAATTGATACCATCTATGGGGTAACTTATCTGGCACTTGCACCTGAACATGAATATGTGGATGATCTGATCACTGACGATCAAAGATCCAAAGCAGAAGCCTATGTGGAGGTGGCAAAAAACCGGTCGGAAAGAGATAGGATGTCGGATGTTAAAACCATTTCGGGAGCTTTTACAGGATCTTATGCAATCAATCCATTCAATGGAGAAGAAATCCAAATCTGGATAGCTGATTATGTACTGGCCGGATATGGAACAGGTGCTGTTATGGCTGTTCCGGCCCATGATGAGCGGGACTATAATTTTGCCAAGCACTTTGGCTTGGAAATTAGACAAGTGATTGAAGGAAGTATGGAAAACGGTTCCTTTCCAGGCAAAGGAGGGATGATTATGAACTCCGGATTTATTTCAGGAATGGAAATGAAAGAAGCGATGAACAAGGCAATCTCATTCTTGGAGGAGAAAAAAATTGGTAAAGGAAAAATCCAGTATAGGATGCGCGATGCGATTTTTACCAGACAAAGATATTGGGGAGAACCACTTCCTGTATATTTCAAAGACGGCTTACCCTACCTTATAGAAGAATCAGATCTTCCGTTGGTTTTACCTGAAGTAGATAAATACTTACCTACAGAAGATGGGGAACCACCTTTGGGACGGGCTAAAAACTGGACTTATAAAACAGATCAAGGGGAGTTTCCGCTGGAAAAGAGTACCATGCCAGGTTGGGCAGGATCGAGTTGGTATTTTTTCAGATACATGGATCCCAAGAACACCGAGAAATTTGTAGATCCCAAAAATGAAAAATATTGGGGCGCAGTAGACCTGTATATAGGAGGAGCGGAACATGCTACAGGTCACCTCTTGTATTCCAGATTCTGGACAAAATTCCTTTATGACATTGGAGCAGTAAGCATCGAAGAACCTTTCCAGAAAATGATCAATCAAGGAATGATTCAGGGAAGGTCCAATTTTGTTTACAGGGTCAAAGGCTCCAATAAGTTTGTCAGCTTCGGCCTTAAAGATAAGTATGATACTTCGGCTATGCATGTAGATGTCAATATTGTACACAATGACCAATTGAATATAGATAAATTCAAAGCATGGAGACCTGATTTGGCTGATGCCGAATTCATTTTGGAAGATGGGAAATATATATGTGGGGCTGAAGTGGAAAAAATGTCCAAGTCAAAATACAATGTGGTCAATCCTGACGACATCATCGAAAGATATGGCGCGGATACACTTAGGTTGTATGAGATGTTCCTAGGTCCTTTGGAACAATTCAAGCCTTGGAACACCAATGGTATCGACGGGGTGTTCAAATTCCTGAAGAAAATGTGGAAGCTATATCATGACAGCCATGGTCAATTCCAAATTTCGGATGAAATGCCAAATAAGGAGGAGCTAAAAACTCTACATAAAACCATCAAGAAAACTCAGGAAGATCTTGAAAATCATTCCTTCAATACCTCGGTGGCCTCTTTTATGATCTGTGTAAATGAACTGACTTCTCTTAAGTGCAATAAAAGGCAAATTCTGGAACCATTAGCTATTCTTGTATCCTCTTATGCACCTCATATCGCTGAGGAATTATGGTCATTGATGGGGCATAATGAATCAATAATTTATGCTTCTTTCCCTGAATTCAAGGAAGAATACTTAGTGGAAAACAACCATGAGTATCCTGTATCCATCAACGGAAAAATGAGAGCAAAATTGACATTGCCACTTTCTTTGAGCAGGGAAGAAGTCGAAAAAGCCGCTTTGGAAGACCCAATTGTTTTAAAATGGACAGAAGGGAATCCACCAAAGAAAGTGATTGTCGTTCCAGGCAAAATCGTAAATATTGTGATTTAATAGGTTGAATAAATTCTTTATATCCTTTGCGGCAATTGCATCATCAGGTGTTATGGCTTACTCCTTTTGGCGGGAGATGATAGGATACATGTGGCTTGATGAAAACTTAGAGCTTGTACAAAGCGATCATCCTGACGTTCCCTACTTCCATTCTTCTGAAGAATTATACCTGAAAGTATTGTTTATTTTTGGTTTAATATTCAGCCTGATTCTAATTGGCGCTGTGACTTTCACAATAAAGCAAAAATGGGGATGGGTATTTTTCTTTTTTGTGTTATCCATGATGACAATTTTGGCTGTAATGGTCAATGGCGCAATAAAATAGTTTTAACTTTATAACCTGAATAAAACATCATGAAAATCACAATTAACTCAGTAGTAGGGCTTACCTACGAATTGAAAGTAAGTAAGGAAGAGGAAAATATTGAATCAGTTCCATTTAGTGTGGAAGTAAGGGATCAAGAAGATCCATTTTATTTCCTTTTCGGAAACAGCGGCCTCCCCGAAAAATTCGAATCCTTTTTAGTAGGAAAAAGCAAAGGAGAACCATTTAATTTTATCATTTTAGCAAATGAGGCTTATGGTGAAGCTGATGATGAATTGATTATGGCACTACCTAAATCCCAATTCACTGCTGAGAATGGATTTGAACCCGAAATGTTTGAAGAGGGAAATTTTCTTCCTTTAGTAGATGAGAACGGCTATCCCATGCAGGCAAAGGTTTTAAAAGATCTGGGCAATGAAGTACTTTTGGACTTCAACCACCCTTTGGTTGGTTTTGACTTGCATTTTGACGGGGAGGTACATGAAGTTCGGGAAGCCACTGCGGAAGAATTAGAACACGGTCATGTCCACGGAGAGCACGGTCATCAGCATTGATCCGAACTGGAACTATTGAAAATAATACCCTGAATTCCCCTCTTTCTTGTCAAAATCAGATTGATATTGGCGGGGTCATGTTTAGGATAAATTCGTTGTTAAAATATTCGGGGTAAATCAATGCTTTTAAACTATTGTCCCGCCCCCCTTTACGCCACGTCGTAAAAGGAAGCGGGCTGAAAAAACAAAAAACTGTTTTAATCTGAATGAATCCCTGCTTTATTGGAAATCAAAAAATTCTAGAAGATTTAAAATTTGATTTCACTTGATGCATTCCATTTTAAAAATACCCTTTCACCGACTTCAAAAATTCGCTTTTTATCTTCTATTAACCATTGTTCCCCACCAGGAAGTTTTACAGTAAGTTGATTATAATGCACCAAATACTTCCTTTCCATGATTTTAGCAGGAATGCCGCTTGTCTTAAAAAGTTGGACATCTGATGGGCGGATGTAGGTTCTCGTTTTGTCCGGAATGGGATTTAAATGACTGAATAGCTTGGCAGCATAGAGATTTTTTGGCTTTTCAAATATTTCCTTTGCTCCGCCCTGTTGGATCAATTTTCCTTTTTGAATAATGACCAAATGATCGGTCATCAGCAAGGCATCATCCAAATCATGGGTAACAAAGATAACTGTCACACCAAGCTGATCAAACATGGTCTTCAATTCTGCAATCAATTCCCTTCGCTGAATGGTATCCAAACTCGAAAACGGCTCATCCAAAAGCAAGACTTGAGGTTCGAGGCTTAAGGCCCTTCCGATGGCAACTTTTTGCTGTTGTCCCCCCGAAAGCTCTTTGGGGAGTTTGTCTCTATGGATTTCCAACCCAAGCAGATTGAGAAGTTTTTCTACCCTGGCTTTTCTGTACTCCTTTTCAAAAAGCAATAAAGGCCTACTGATATTCTGTTCAACCGTTGATTTGGGGTATAAATGATATTCCTGAAAAACCAATTGAATTTCCTCAAATCCGGGAACAAGGTTTTCTTTGGGATTTAGAATACGGGTATTTTCAAGAAATATTTCTCCCGAATCCCTGTTTTCCAATCCTGCTATAATTCTTAAAAGCGTGCTCTTGCCTGACCCACTCTCTCCTACCAATGAAATGATTTTTCCCTTTGGGATTTTCAAAGAAAAATTCTTCAAGACGAAATCACCTTTTCGGTAAGTTTTTTGTATGGAATCAATATTTAAATAAATCATGAAGCTGTAATTGAATCCCTTGTAATTTTTGGCAAACTTTTAAAAATCAATTCATAAGAGTGATCCACCAGTTCCAAAATAAGCTTATCGGGTACCGAACCATCAAAAGTAACAGTATTCCAATGTTTTTTATTCATGTGATAACCGGGTATTATCCCATCAAATTGCTCTCTCAGTTCAACAGCTCTTTCCGGATCACATTTCAGGTTTACACTTTCAAAAAGTTCTATATCTATAATAGCAAAAATTTTGCCTCCCACTTTAAAACAAAGTGTGTTTTCGTCAAAAGGAGTGTCCTCGGTAGTTCCGGGTTTGGTCAGGCAATATTCTCTAAAAAAAGTAATGTTCATCAGTCATTTCGAATATTGTCCCAATATACAAAAATCAAATTTGCCTAACTAAGACATCACTCTTTTGGCAATCCAAACAATAATCGCAGCAAGAAACATCAGTATGGAAATTTTGTTGATGCCATGCATCATTTTTAAATTGAAATTATTGGGCATGCTAGGATCCGGCTTTTTGAAAACCCGAAAAAAATAATTTCCTACTTCCCCAAGTTGAAAAAATTCTTTAATTCTATTATTAGCCATACTCTTATTCTTTTATTTAGATATTTTGATAACAATTATGTTTCAGAAAGATTCAGGTTGATTCTGATTTTCAAATTTAACTTACCATAAGGTTAATCTCATTGAACTTCAGGTTCAATCCATACCCCGTCTTTTTTGATGATTTCTATCAACTCATCCACAGCCCTTTCAGAAGGGACGGACTTTTTCACGACTTCTTTTCCCTTATACAAGGTTATTTTCCCTTTTCCGGAACCTACGTACCCAAAATCAGCATCTGCCATCTCACCCGGTCCATTGACAATACATCCCATGATGCCTATTTTGACTCCTTTGAGATGATCTGTCCTTTTTCTGATCATGGCAGTGGTTTCCTGCAAGTCAAAAAGGGTCCTTCCGCAAGACGGACATGAGATGTATTCAGTTTTAGACATCCTTGTCCTGGCTGCCTGAAGCACACCAAAAGAGACGGAATTATGTAATTTGACGAGATCCAATGTTTTTGCCCTGTCAATATTTTCATAATTGTCAAGCCCTATCAGGATACCTTCCCCCAGGCCATCCACAAGCAATCCGCCGACATCGGTAGCCGCATATAGCATTGTTTGGTCTTTGCCCTGATTGGAATACGCCACTTTAACAACAACAGGAATCAAGCTATGGTTTTCCATTAATGTAATAAATGCTCTTCTCAATGCAGGCATATTATGCGGATTGTCGCTGCTTAGGATAATTACCACATCTTTTCGGCCTTCTAACAATTCAACTGCCCTATTTACTTCCACATCAGATAAAATCAAAAAATTCAATCCATAATGGAAAGTTTCAGCTCCTTCAAATTCTTCCAGATTAAAAGCAGGAAATTTATTGACTCGATCTTCTTCATTTAACCATATAGCATAATTCTGAATTTCCTTCATGCCGTTGGGAAGCATAAATGGAATTGGGTTGGAGCCGGAGAACACATAATCTGCTCCTTGATCATTCATTTTCCACTTATCCAATTCAGGTAAATAAAAATGTCCTACAGTTTTCATTTCTTTCTCAGTAATGTGAGAAAGCGTGGAAATATCAGCTATTACTCTCGGGACATTTGTTCCACCAAAATTAAAGACCTCAACGCTATCGCGCTTGTTGTATTCAAAAGGAGTGATCGGATAATTTTTTATTTCCTCTATAGGGGTATGATTCTCTCTAGTTATGTATCGATCTACCAAAATTTTGGCTACCGGTGCTTCGAATTCAGGATCTTCAGTCAGCGAAACTCTTACCGTATCCCCTAAACCATCTTCAAGAAGGGTCCCAATTCCTACAGCAGACTTGATTCTTCCATCTTCGCCATCACCCGCTTCCGTTACACCCAAATGTAGGGGATAAGGTTGGAATCCTCCTTCATCAAGCTTCTGGACTAATAACCTATAGGCCTGCACCATTACCTGGGTATTAGAAGATTTCATTGAAATCACAATATCATGGTAATTTTCATCTTCACATATCCTCAAAAATTCCAAAGCAGACTCCACCATACCCAAAGGGGTGTCGCCATATCTACTCATGATTCTGTCAGAAAGCGAGCCGTGATTGGTCCCGATTCGCATGGCAGTACCGTGTTCCTTACAAATCCTGATTAAAGGAAGAAAGCGTTGCCTGATCCGGTCCAGTTCTTCCTGATAACTTTCATCTGTATACTCGATATTTTCAAATTTCTTCTTATCAGCATAATTTCCGGGATTTATCCGGACTTTTTCCACTATTCCCGCAGCTATTTCGGCAGCATTAGGGGTGAAATGGATATCTGCAACCAAGGGAGTATTGTAACCTCTTTTCCTCAATTCATCCTTTATATTTCTGAGATTTTCAGCCTCTTTTATACTTGGAGCTGTAATTCTGATGAGTTGGCAGCCACTTTTTATCATGCTGACACATTGTTCTACAGAACCTAAGGTATCCATAGTATCTACAGTGGTCATAGATTGTACCACAATAGGGTTGTCTCCTCCTATTACAACATCCCCAACTTTTACGGGAATTGTTTTTCTTCTGTAATATTTGGTAAGGCTATTACAATAGCTGATTTTTTCCAATAATGCTTTGGTTTCCATACTGATTATAAATCTCCTAACTGTGGTCTAATAACTATTTCTTCAACAACTGAATAAGGGGAAAGGTTATACGCCCCCCAAACTGATTCAGCTACATCTTCAACTTTCATAAATCTTTCTCTTGGGATATCCACGCCTTCCCAACTTGCCGTGAAAGTGGCTCCTGGCAAAACTGAGGTTACCTTAATGTTGGAATCTTTCAACTCCTGCCTAAGGCACTTAGTAAATCCCAACATCGCCCACTTTGATATCGCATAACTCCCGCCATTAGCGTATGCTGTAAGTCCCGCAATAGACCCAATAGAAAAGATATATCCTGAATTTCTTTTTATCATTTCGGCTGTAAAACTTCTCGTCAGGTAATACGCCGAATAAAGATTGGTCTGCATCATCAATTCAAAATTGCCTTCCGGTTCTGAATGAATAGAACCGGGAAGAAATATTCCAGCATTATTTACCAACACATCCGGGATGGCGAATTTTTTAACTTCATCCGCAAAAGCCATCACTTCCTCTTTGATGGACATATCAACTTTTCTGACGGTAATTTGTTGATTTGGAAATTTGGTATAAAAATCCCTCTCCAAATCACTCAGATCTTTTTCATTTCTGGAACAGGTAAAAATATCAAAACCCTCAAAAGCGAACCTCTCAATGATGGCTCTTCCGATTCCTTTAGTACCGCCTGTTACCAAAATGTTTTTTGACATTTTATTAGTGCTTTAATAATTAGTATAACAACTATCTACAGGGAACAAAGTTACATTTTTTTAAAAACTTTGCGAACTTAAACGGATATTCCGATCAGCTCTCTTTATTTTATACTAATTTTAAACTCATGGAATCACAATCTACCGACAGGCTTGAGCTGGCGGCCCATTTTGTCAACAGCACGAACAGTCCTATTTTTTTAACCGGAAAAGCTGGAACTGGAAAGACGACATTTTTGCGGAATCTTACCGAAATTACGCACAAAACTTATGTAATTGTAGCTCCTACAGGTATCGCTGCCCTTCATGCCAAAGGTGTGACCATTCATTCACAGTTTCTGCTTCCTTTTGGAACATTTATTCCCACCAAAGAACCCGAGGGAAATTTTTCGGCAAGTGGAAATTTTTATACTCAATTTAGTCTTGGTAGAAGACATACTTTGAATTTGGCTAGAAAAAAGGTATTGAGATCAATCGACTTACTGATTATAGATGAAGTCAGTATGTTGAGAGCTGATATACTGGATGCGATTGATTATAGATTGAAAAGTGTAAAGCGAAATTTCAATGAGCCATTTGGAGGTGTTCAAGTGCTGATGATCGGAGATTTGTTTCAATTGCCACCAATAGTCAAGGATTTTGAATGGCAAGTACTCAACAGGTTTTATAAGAGTATGCATTTTTTTGAAGCCAAAGCTCTTCAAAACTCAGGGATGGTTTACCTCGAACTGGATAAAATTTTCAGGCAAAAGGACGATAAATTCATCAATATCCTCAATAATCTAAGAGACAATCGAATTACAACTGAAGACATCATTGTCTTGAATAGCCACTTCAAAACTGAAGAGGAAATTAAAAATCTCAAGGATAACATCATCATTACCACACATAACTATAAAGCAGAAGAGCATAATCAAAAAGAACTGGCAGAATTGAAAAGCAAATCCTACTTTTTTGAAGCGGTTATCGAGAAGGATTTTCCCGAAAGTTTATTCCCGATTCCAAAAACGCTGGAATTAAAAGAAGGGGCTCAAATCATGTTTATCAAAAATGATGCAAGTGGCTATGCTGATTATTTCAATGGAAAGATGGCAAAAATCAAAACTATTGATGATGATGGCATCAAAGTCACCATGACAGATTCAAAAATAGAATACACGCTTAAGCGAGAGGTGTGGGAAAATAAAAAATATATTGTTAAGGAAGATACAAAGGAACTTGAAGAAGATATTATCGGAACCTTTGAGCAATATCCTGTAAAACTTGCTTGGGCAGTTACTGTTCACAAAAGTCAGGGTTTAACATTTGACAAAGCTATCATTGATGTTGGTCAGGCATTTGCGCCGGGGCAGGTTTATGTTGCTTTAAGTAGATTGAGAAGCCTTGATGGATTGACATTGCGCACGCGCATCCAATCGCATGTTATCAGTTCCGACCATGATGTAGTTCAATTCACAGCAAGTACTGAACATCAGTCCCCATTAAGGGATTTATTAGCAGACCATCAAAAAATATATATTCGAAAACTATTGGAATCTACTTTTGATTTTGAAGAAATCATTCAAAGCTTTGATGCCTTTGCTAAAGATTCTGAAAGCAGTATGAAATTTGAAGATCCTGAAATGGGAAATGCAATAGCAGATATCTATAAAGACATATTAAGCGAAGGATCCAATTCTTTTAAATTCCAAAAACAGTTGTTGAGTTTGCTTCACCACAATGATGAACTCAATTTAATGGATAGATTGGAAAAAGGGTCTGAATACTATTCTACTTTACTTAAGGAGAGTTTAAAAAAACTTTTGATTCACTCAGCTGAAGTTGAGCAATTTTCCCAAACAAAGAATTATTTGGAGGGCATTTCTGAGCTGGAAATTATTGTTTTAAAGAAAATCGGTGAAGTCCAAAAAGTAACATTTTTAATTCCTGCAATTATGAATGGTGAAGAAATAGGTAAGATGACTGAAATCACCAAAAACCTTATTCAGCTAAGGATAACCCTGGAGCAAGAAGCAAAACAAACTGCAAAGGAGAATCCAAAATTCGCTTCTACAAAAACAGGTAGAAAAAGGAAAGGAAAAGGTGAATCAAAAATTAAATTAGAAAAGGGCGAGACTTATGAAATCACTTATGAATTGAGTCGGTCAGGAAAATCCATTTCAGAAATAGTCAGCCTAAGAGGACTAACTGAATCCACTATTAAGGGTCATTTAGCCAAAGGTATTGCGTCTGGCAAAGTGGATATCCACCAACATTTTGAGGATGAATTGATTCAAGAAATCAGTGATTTAATCGAAAAAGTGAATGGAGAACTTTCGTTTATCATGCAAAAAAATTCCGCAAAATATGATTACGGGACATTGAAAATGGTAGCAGCATATCTGGGGAATCAATAGTCTGAAAACAGATTTTTTTACTTTTTTTAGATAAAATAATCCTTGATTATATTTCCGCTTCTATGAATTATTAACAAGTGGTAGAAATCATCTAGTAACCGACCTATCCAAATTGACTCAAAGGAGTGAATAACAAAAGGAGTTTATTGCTTTGAAACGCCAAAAGCCAGCTTTAGGGGCTGGCTTTGTGATAATGTGGCGGCGGCCTACTCTCCCGGGTGTAACCCCAGTACCATCGGCGCTGCAGGGCTTAACTTCTCTGTTCGGGATGGGAAGAGGTGGGACCCCTGCGCTGGGCCGCCTAATCTTTCTGTACCAGGTACAAAGTACGATGTACAATGCTGGATACAGTGTCCGCTATGGGACCAATATCTTAAGTTCAAGATCTTTGTACTTTGTACTTGGTACTCAGATTCATGATATGTCTCGCAGAGAATGCGGCAGCTTCGGACTGAAGCAAGTTTTCGGGCTATTAGTACTGCTCGGCTTTGCCATTCCTGGCTTTACACCTGCAGCCTATCAACGTCATCGTCTCTGACGGCCCTGTTTGGAAGTCTCATCTCGGAGGGGGTTTCGCACTTAGATGCTTTCAGCGCTTATCCCTTCCCGACGTAGCTACCCGGCAGTGCAGTTGGCACCACAACCGGTACACCAGCGGTCAGTCCAACCCGGTCCTCTCGTACTAAGGTCAGCACTCCCCAAACTTCCCACGCCCGCAACAGATAGGGACCGAACTGTCTCACGACGTTCTGAACCCAGCTCGCGTGCCACTTTAATGGGCGAACAGCCCAACCCTTGGGACCTTCTCCAGCCCCAGGATGTGACGAGCCGACATCGAGGTGCCAAACCTCCCCGTCGATATGAGCTCTTGGGGGAGATCAGCCTGTTATCCCCAGAGTACCTTTTATCCTTTGAGCGACGGCCTTTCCATGCAGTACCGCCGGATCACTATACCCGTGTTTCCACCCTGCTCGGCTTGTCGGCCTTACAGTCAAGCCCCCTTATGCTATTGCACTCCGCGCACGGTTACCAAGCGTGCTGAGGGAACCTTTGGAAGCCTCCGTTATCCTTTTGGAGGCGACCACCCCAGTCAAACTACCCACCAAGCAATGTCCCCCGTACATACGGGGTTAGATACCAGGCAAACAAAGGGCGGTATTTCAACATTGACTCCACAGCGCCTGGCGACGCCGCTTCACTGTCTCCCGCCTATCCTACACATCGTTTACCCGATACCAATGCTAAGCTGCAGTAAAGGTTCATGGGGTCTTTCCGTCCCGTTGCGGGTACACGGCATCTTCACCGTGACTACAATTTCACCGAGCTCATGGCTGAGACAGCGCCCAGATCGTTACACCATTCGTGCAGGTCGGAACTTACCCGACAAGGAATTTCGCTACCTTAGGACCGTTATAGTTACGGCCGCCGTTTACCGGGGCTTCGATTCAATGCTTCCCTTGCGGTGACATCCCCTCTTAACCTTCCGGCACCGGGCAGGTGTCAGGCCTTATACTTCATCTCTCGATTTCGCAAAGCCATGTGTTTTTGCTAAACAGTCGCCTGGGCCTTTTCACTGCGGCCTCCCGCCATCGCTGGCGGATAGGCGCCCCTTCTCCCGAAGTTACAGGGCCATTTTGCCGAGTTCCTTAGCCATGATTCACTCGAGCACCTCAGGATTCTCTCCTTGACCACCTGTGTCGGTTTGCGGTACGGGCTGTCATACGCTTATCGCCAGAAGTTTTTCTTGGAAGCTTTTGGGGACTCTATCCGCGCTCCCGAAGGATTGCGGTACTTTCAGGTTCGGCTATCTCCACGCATTTGACTATGGAAACAATACCTACTCCCTTCAACGCGGTATTCCGTCACCGCGCGGTCCTTACAACACTCCGTCACTCCGTCACCTGTATGACAGGTATGGGAATATCAACCCATTTTCCATCGGAATCCCCCTTCGGGTTATCCTTAGGCCCCGACTGACCCTGATCCGATTAGCGTTGATCAGGAAACCTTGGTCTATCGGTGTGGGGGTTTCCCGCCCCCATTATCGTTACTTATGCCTACATTTGCTTTTCCAAACTCTCCAGCACACATCGCCATGTGCATTCACCGTGTTTGGAATGCTCCCCTACCAGATCCCCCCGTAGGTACGGGAGGAAATCCTACGCTTCGGTATTACACTTGATGCCCGTTTATTATCGACGCCCTGCCGCTCGACCAGTGAGCTGTTACGCACTCTTTAAAGGAATAGCTGCTTCCAAGCTAACCTCCTGGCTGTCTCTGCAGCTGGACCGCCTTTGTTCAACTTAGCGTAAATTCCGGGACCTTAGCGGTAGGTCCGGGTTCTTTCCCTCTCGGACACGGACCTTAGCACCCATGCCCTCACTGCCGCTACTGTATGACGGCATTCGGAGTTCGTCAGGATTTGGTAGGATATGACTCCCCCTAGTCCTATCGGTAGCTCTACCTCCGTCATACATTCCGCGACGCTGTTCCTAAAAACATTTCGGGGAGTACGAGCTATTTCTCAGTTTGATTGGCCTTTCACC